>NZ_JBXWSF010000002.1:0-98297 GCF_059613285.1 Ruegeria sp. BHSB058
TGCAATCGAACTGCGTCTCGATCGTGCCCAAGGAAACCGAACTGGGCCGAAAGCGGGCCATCGATCAGTCAAGCTGCAACAAGGATTTCTCCTGCCTCAACGGCTTCTGCCCGTCCTTCGTGACCGTGGAAGGGGCCAGGATCCGCAAAGAGGCAACGACCGAAATCGACATTCCGCACCTGCCGATGCCGACGCTGCCGGAAATTGACGGCACCCATAACGTCGTGATCACCGGTGTCGGTGGCACCGGCGTCGTGACCATCGGCGCGGTACTGGCGCAAGCCGCGCAGATCGACGGCAAGGGCGCTGGAATGATGGAGATGGCCGGCCTCGCCCAAAAAGGTGGTGCGGTTCAGATCAACTGCCGGCTGGCGAACAAGCCCGAAGATATCAGCGCGATCCGTGTCGCCACGGGCGAGGCACACACTCTGATCGGTGGCGATCTGGTGGTATCTGCCGGGGCCAAGACGCTTGGCCTGACGCAGACCGGAAAAACCGGCGCCGTGGTCAACAGCCACGAGATCATCACCGGTGATTTCACCCGCAATACCGAATTCCAGATTCCGGCGGATCGCCTGACGCTGGCATTGCAGGCGCGGCTGAAGGACAAGCTCGACTTGTTCGACGCTTCGGAACTGGCACGCGCCGTTATGGGGGATTCGATCTATTCCAACATGATGATCTTTGGCGCTGCCTGGCAGCGGGGCCTGTTGCCGATCAGCCATGATGCGATCCTGGAAGCGATCGACCTGAACGGTGCTGCCGTGGAACGCAACAAGCGAGCGTTCGAAATCGGGCGCTGGGCGGTTCTGCATCCCGATGAAGTGGCGAACATAGTTCAACCCAACGTTGTCGATCTGCCAAAGACACTTGATGAAAAGATCGACTACCGCGCCGATCTTCTGGTCGACTATCAGGGCAAACGGTTGGCCAAGCGCTATCGCAAGATGCTGGATGGTATTGACGACACCGGTCTCAAAGAAGCGCTGGCCGAAGGGTACCACAAGCTTTTGGCCTACAAGGACGAATACGAAGTTGCCCGGATGTTGCTGAGCAGTCGCGAAAAAGCGGCGGAAGAGTTCGACGGCGACCTGAAGATGACGCTCCACCTTGCTCCGCCGATCTTTGGCGGAATGGGGCCGGACGGACGCCCGAAAAAACGCGAATATGGCGAATGGATGCTGGGGCCGCTCAAGCTCCTGTCGCGGATGAAGGCGCTGCGTGGGACGCCGCTTGACCCCTTCGGCTTCAGTGCCGAACGAAGGATGGAGCGCGCGCTGATCCGGCAATACGAAAAGGACATGAAAGAGGTCCTGCCCAAGCTGACGCCGCAATCCCGCGAAGCGATCATTGCGCTGGCGCGTCTGCCTTTGGATATCCGGGGTTTCGGGCCAGTGAAAGTGGCATACGAAGCCAAGGCCGCAAAACGGCGCGAAGAGCTGCTGGCAGTGATCCGTCAAGGCGGGCCAGAGGTCAGGAACGCCGCCGAATAAACCGTCACACTCCGGTTACAGAGGCTATGCAAAAACGGTGTCCGCCCTTATCTAGCGGGCATCGAATCGGAGTGTGCCATGCCTTCGCACCGTCATATCGCACGCGACATCACCTACGCGCATTCCGCCGCCACGCGGGGCGGGCGAGCGGTGATCCGGCTGATGGAAAACACAACCGGGCGGCTGCGCCTGATCAAGCGGGCGAACGGGTACGAAAACGAGGTCGCCGCCGGGCGCGATTTCTGGGCTGTCATGGTCGAGCGTTACGGGCTGACGCTGGATGTCGTGGGCGGTTCGCTGTCGAATATTCCCAATCAAGGCCCGCTGATTCTGATTGCGAACCATCCCTACGGAATTCTCGACGGTCTGATGATGGGGCACATCCTGTCGCAGACTCGGGGCGATTTCCGGATCTTGGCCAATCGGGTATTCCGCAAGGCAGAGGATCTGGATCGGGTTGTTCTGCCCGTGTCATTCGATGACACCAAGGAGGCGGTCAAGACGAACCTTGATACCCGGCGCGTGTCGCTTGATTACCTCAGCGAGGGTGGGGCGATTGGCATCTTTCCCGGCGGCACCGTCAGCACCTCTGCCCGGCTGTTCTCGCACCCCATGGACCCGGGTTGGCGCGGGTTCACCGCGCGTATGATCGGAAAATCCAACGCGGTCGTTGTGCCCCTGTTCTTCGACGGCCATACCTCGCGCCTGTTCCAGATCGCCAGCCACCTGCACAGCACTTTGCGCATGGGGCTGCTGATCAAGGAGTTCAGGAAACGGGTCGATACACCCGTGCGTGTGGCGGTCGGTAACCCCATCGGACGCGACATTCTGGACCCGTTGTCGCGCGACACGCGCAAGATGATGGATTTTCTTCGCAAAGCCACGTATGAGCTGTCTCCGGAGCCGTTGAAATCGTATGACTACGGCTATGAATTCGAGGAACGGCATCGCGCCTGAAGGTCAAATGGCAGTAGGTATCTTTGATTCCGGATTGGGCGGTCTGACCGTTCTAAACGCCGCGCAGAAACGTCTGCCGGACGTCGATTTCCTGTACTATGCCGACAGCGCCCATGCGCCCTATGGCGTTCGGGACGCCGAGGATATCTATCAACTGACCCGCAGCGCGGTGCATGACCTCTGGGGTCGGGGCTGCAACCTTGTGATTCTGGCCTGCAACACCGCCAGCGCCGCCGCTCTGCGGCGGATGCAGGAGGCGGGGGTGCCCAAAGGCAAGCGTGTGCTGGGCGTCTTCGTTCCCTTGATCGAGGCCCTGACCGAGCGGCAATGGGGCGACAACTCACCGCCGCGCGAGGTGGAAACCAAGCATGTCGCACTGTTCGCAACCCCTGCGACTGTGGCCAGCCGCGCCTTCCAGCGTGAACTTGCTTTCCGCGCCATCGGCGTGGATGTCGAGGCGCAAAGCTGTGGCGGAGTCGTCGACGCCATAGAAGAGGGCGACCTGATCCTGGCCGAAGCGCTCGTGCGCAGCCACGTTGATGCGCTCAGACGCAAGATGCCGCATCCGCAGGCCGCCATTCTGGGTTGTACGCACTATCCGTTGATGGAATCCACGTTCCAGGAAGCGCTGGGGCTGGACGTCAAGGTGTTCAGTCAGGGCGCGCTGGTGGCCGACAGTCTGGCCGATTACCTTGAACGGCACCCCAACATGCTTGGCGAGGGGGCGGGCGGGTATCTGACCACCGGCAAACCGGGTTTTGTCAGCGACCGGGCGACGCAGTTCCTCCGACGACGGATCACCTTCGAGGCCGCCTGACTTCGGTCAAGGACGGTATTGATCCAATTTCCTATTTCCGTGACCGTCACATCGGCGGTCAACACATGTGACACCCAAGAGAAGAGGTCTGACATGACCCACAAGATCGCAATTCTGGGCGCATCCGGTTACACCGGCGCCGAACTGGTGCGGCTGATCGCCGAGCACCCGAACATGGACATCGTGGCACTCGCCGCCGAGCGCAAGGCAGGCCAGAGCATGGCCGAAGTCTTTCCGCATCTGCGGCATCTCGACCTGCCGGTGTTGTGCAGGATCGACGAGATCGATTTCGACCAGATCGACCTGTGTTTCTGCGCGCTTCCCCACAAGACCAGCCAGGAGATCATTCGCGATCTGCCCAAGACGCTGAAAATCGTGGACCTTTCCGCCGATTTCAGGCTGCGCGACCCGGCCGAATACCAGAAGTGGTACGGCAATCCGCATGCCGCGTTGGAGTGCCAGGCCGAGGCCGTCTATGGCCTGACCGAGTTCTACCGCGACGAAATCAAAGACGCGCGGCTGGTGGCGGGCACCGGATGTAACGCCGCAACAGGTCAATATGTTTTGCGGCCCCTGATTTCAGCAGGGGTGATTGATCTGGATGACATCATTCTCGATCTGAAATGCGCGGTTTCCGGGGCAGGGCGGGCGTTGAAGGAAAACCTCCTGCACGCCGAGCTGAGCGAAGGCTACAACGCCTATGCCATCGGCGGCACCCACCGGCATTTAGGCGAATTCGATCAGGAATTCTCCAGGATCGCCGGTCGTACCGTGCATGTGCAGTTCACGCCGCATCTGATCCCGGCCAATCGGGGCATTCTGGCCACCACTTACGTGCATGGTGATCCCCACAGCGTCTATGAAACCCTGTGCGATGCCTATGAAAACGAACCCTTTATCCAGATGCTGCCTTTTGGCGAGGCACCTTCGACCCATCACGTAAGGGGTTCGAACTTCTGCCATATCGGGGTGACCGCCGACCGGATCGAACGGCGCGCCATCGTGATCGGTGCGCTGGATAACCTGACAAAAGGTAGCAGTGGCCAAGCCTTGCAGAACGCCAACCTGATGTTAGGTGAGCCTGAAACGACGGGCCTGATGATGGCCCCGCTATTCCCGTGAGGACGACATGAAATCGCTCAAGAAACGACGCCGCGTACAAGTTATTCTGCTGGCCGTGGTGGCCCTCGCGTTGGCGACCGGTTTGATTGGGTACGCGATGCGCGACGGCATCAACTTTTTCCGCGCGCCCAGCCAGATCATAGCCGAACCGCCGGAACCGACCGAAGTGTTCCGGATGGGCGGGCTGGTCGAAGAAGGCACATTGGTGCGTGGGCAGGGCGAGACGGTGCAGTTCTCGGTGACTGATGGCGGCGAAAGCGTGCCAGTGGTCTTTACCGGCGTTCTACCTGACTTGTTTGCCGAGAATCAGGGCATGATCGGCACGGGCCGTTACGTGAATGGTGTCTTTGAAGCAACTGAAATTCTTGCAAAACACGACGAAACCTACATGCCGAAAGAGGTGATGGACGCACTCAAGGATCAAGGCGTCTACAAGGAGCCCGGCGAAAGCTGATCTTGCCACCGCTTCATTCCGAACTGTCCCATCAGGGCGTTGCACATGCAACGCCCTGTTTGCTTGCGCAGGGTAAACCCTTTGTGGCGCAGCGTCTGGCCGGACTTGCGGAGGGTTGGCATGCAGACGGTAAGACAGATCGCCGAAGAAATCGTTGCGCGCGAGGGTGGTTTTGTAAACGACCCGGACGATCCGGGTGGGGCAACGAAATATGGGGTCACAATCCACACGATGCGCCGCTTGGGGCTGGATCTGGACAAGGACGGCGCAATCGGTGTTTCGGATGTCCGGCAACTGACGCGCGGACAGGCCGTCGAGGTCTTTCTTGTGCACTACTTCCGAAAACCCCGGATCGGCGAGATGCCGGAGTCATTGCAGGCGCCCTTGTTCGACATGTACGTCAATGCAGGATCACAGGCGGTGCGCATCTTGCAAACCTTGCTGCGCGACATGGGATTCGATCTGGCCGTGGATGGCCTGATCGGGCCACAATCCGTTCGCTCAGCATTCGAGGCTTCGCGCCCGAATGCCCTGATTTTGCGGGACGCCTACGGCATCGCGCGCCGCAACTACTACTTCCGCCTTGCCGATCAACGACCGGCGTCACGCAAATACGTGCGCACCAGAAGCGCAGGCAAGGGAGGTTGGATCAAACGGGCCGAGGCTTTCATCTCGCCCCGCTACCATCTGAATGAAAAGGATTTTCGGGAAAGGATCGCGTCATGGGGTTGATTTCGGGCATCCTGGGTTTCCTGTTCGGTAACGGCCGCAACCTGGTCGCCGAAACTGCCGAAGTGTTCCGCGAGAATGCCGAGGAAGGGGCCGGGCGTCAGCTGACCCTGCAAACCCAGGCCATGGGACAGTTCGGCGCCGAATTCTCGGTGCCGCGAAAAGGCGGGTTCGACCGGTTCGTGGATGGGCTGAACCGCTTGCCACGCCCCGCGCTGGCCTTCGGTACACTGGGCCTGTTTGTTGCCGCAATGGTTGATCCGCTGTGGTTCGCCGAACGGATGCAGGGCATTGCATTGGTGCCCGAACCCCTTTGGTGGTTGCTCGGGGTGATCGTGTCTTTCTATTTCGGCGCGCGGCATCAGGCCAAGTCACAGGATTTTCAGCGTGAAATCGCCGGGGTCGTCGAACGGGTCCCGCAGGTCACCCGGAATATCGCCGCACTTCGCGAGATGCGGGCTGACAGCCCCGGCGCGGCTGATCCGGACGGCGACGCGGCGCTGACGGTTTCCACGGTGGAGGCACAGGAAAACCCCGCCCTTGAGGACTGGCGCAAGCAGCGCAGGGGCTGAGCCGCGACACTTTGTGCGGGTCCGCGGGGCGAAAGTGATTGGAACCTCCCCGGGCCTCGCAGTATATACCGGGCCATGATTACAGAGCTTGGCCATTTCGCCCTGATCCTCGCCTTTCTGGTTGCCATCGTGCAATCGGTTGTCCCGCTCGTCGGAGCACACAAACGCTGGTCCGGGTGGATGGCGATGGCCGAACCCGCCGCGATGGTGCAGTTTTTGCTGACCTCCTTTGCGTTTGGCGCACTGGTCTGGGCCTTCGTTACCTCGGACTTCTCGCTCAGGGTCGTCGTGCAGAACAGTCACTCGGCCAAGCCGATGATCTACAAGATCAGCGGCACCTGGGGGAACCACGAAGGCTCGATGCTGTTGTGGGTGCTGATCGTGACCCTGTTCGGGGCCATGGCGGCCTGGTTCGGCGGCGGCCTGCCGCCCACTCTGAAAGCGCGCGTGCTGGCGGTGCAATCGGCCATCGCGGTTGCATTCTTCGGCTTCATCCTGTTCACCTCGAACCCGTTCGAACGCCTGATCGTGGCGCCCTTTGACGGGCAGGACCTGAACCCTTTGCTGCAAGACCCGGGTTTGGCCTTCCACCCGCCGTTCCTCTACCTTGGATATGTTGGCCTCAGCATGGCCTTCAGCTTCGCCGTGGCCGCCCTGATCGAAGGCCGCGTGGACGCCGCGTGGGGCCGCTGGGTAAGGCCGTGGACGCTGGCTGCGTGGATTTTCCTGACCATCGGCATCGCGCTGGGGTCGTGGTGGGCTTATTACGAACTGGGCTGGGGCGGTTTCTGGTTCTGGGACCCGGTCGAAAACGCGTCTTTCATGCCGTGGCTTCTGGCGGCGGCGTTGCTGCACTCGGCCATCGTTGTCGAGAAACGCGAAGCGCTGAAAAGCTGGACGATCCTGCTGGCGATCATCGCCTTCGGGTTCTCGCTGATCGGCACGTTCATCGTGCGTTCGGGTCTGCTGACCTCGGTGCACGCCTTTGCCAATGACCCGGAACGTGGCGTGTTCATCCTGTTCATCATGGCATTCTTCATCGGCGGCGCGCTGACCTTGTTCGCGGCGCGCGCGCAGGCGATGGAGGCCAAGGGCGTGTTCGGCATGGTCAGCCGCGAAAGCGCACTGGTGCTGAACAACATCCTGCTTGCCGTTGCGTGTTTCGTGGTCTTCTTTGGCACTCTCTGGCCGATCGTGGCCGAGATGGCCTTTGACCGCAAACTGTCGGTCGGCGCGCCTTTCTTCAACGCAGCCTTCACCCCGTTCATGGTCGCCCTGGGCATCATCCTGCCGCTTGGCTCCATGCTGCCCTGGAAACGCGGCAAGCTGGGCAAGGCGGCCTGGTCGCTGCGCTACGCGTTTGGCCTTGCCGTCGCGCTGGCGTTGCTGGTCTGGGTCATGCAGACGGGGCGCAGCGCCCTTGGGCCGGTCGGCCTGTTCCTGGGCGCCTGGATCACCTTTGGGGCCGCCGTCGATCTTTGGGGCCGGACCGGCCGCAAGGGCAGCTTAAGCCGCATGATGCGCCTGCCGCGCGCCGATTGGGGCAAGGCGGTCGCACATTCCGGGCTGGGCATCACCATGTTCGCCATCGCGGGACTCATGGCCTGGGAGGTCGAGGATATTCGCGTGGCGCAAATGGGAGAGCCTTTCGAGGTCGGCGGTTTCACCCTAACACTGCAGGACGTACGGCGCGTTGACGGGCCGAACTATGTCTCGACCATGGGCACAGTGAAGATCGAGAAAAACGGCCGCGTCATCACCATGCTCAACCCTGAGAAACGGGACTACCCTGTGTCCCGGATGCCGACGACCGAGGCCGCCATCGACTACCGCTTCCTGCGCGATCTCTATGTGGTCATCGGCGATCGTCAACTGGACGGCAGCTGGACCATGCGGACCTATATCAAACCATTTGCCAACTGGATCTGGGGCGGCTCGATCCTGATGGCGCTTGGCGGGTTGCTGTCCCTGACGGACCGGCGTTTCCGCGTCGCCGCCGGCGCGCGCAGATCCCCCCAGGCCGGAGTGCCCGCAGAATGAAACGGCTGATCCTGATCCTGATGCTGTTGGCCAGCCCCGTTCTGGCCGTGCAACCCGACGAAGTGCTGGATGACCCGGTGCTGGAAGGGCGCGCGCGCGAACTCAGCCAGGGCTTGCGCTGCCTCGTCTGCCGCAATGAAAGCATCGACGAAAGCAACGCGGAACTGGCCCGTGACCTGCGCATTCTGGTGCGCGAACGTCTGGTGGCGGGCGACACGGATGAAGAGGCGATCGACTTCATCGTCGACCGGTATGGCGAATACGTCCTGCTCAAACCAACGGCCAGTGGCGCGAACTGGCTTTTGTGGCTGGCCGGGCCAATCATGTTGCTGGTCGCGGCAATCATGGGCTGGAATTTCGTTCGCAACAGATCCAGCAGGAAAACGGTGCCGACCGAGGCCGCCCTCAGCGATCAGGAAAAGGAACGGCTGCGCCAAATTCTCGAAGAGTGACGCGCGGTTCCGCTTTCCCATAACGTCAGGTTGCGCCAGTTTGCGTTCAAACGGAACGCAGGCGAGGGGCATCCCATGCAGTATGACACCATCACGTTCGAGATTGCCGATAACCTGGCGGTCCTGACGCTGAACCGGCCCGAGAAGATGAACGCGCTGACAAGCCAGATGCGGGCCGAGATCACCTATGCAATGCACGAAGGCGCAAAGCACGCGCGTGCCATTGTCCTGACCGGGGCGGGCGGGGCGTTCTGCACCGGGCAGGACCTGGGCGATGCCTCCAGCACCGGCAAGATCGATCTGGAACGCGCCTTGCGCGACGAATACGAACCGATGCTGCAATCGGTCTATGACTGCCCGGTGCCCACCATTGCCGCCGTGAACGGCCCTGCCGCCGGGGCGGGCGCAAACCTGGCCTTGTGTGCGGACGTCGTCATCGCTGCCAAGAGCGCCTATTTTCTGCAGGCTTTTGCGCGGATCGGCCTGATGCCGGATGCGGGCGGCACATGGTTCATGCCGCGCCAGATGGGGTTCGCCAAGGCGATGGGTGCGGCCCTTTTCGCCGACAAGATCAGCGCGCGTCAGGCCGAAGACTGGGGACTGATCTGGGAAGCGGTCGCCGACGATGACTTCGAGGCGCATTGGCGCAAGCGCGCGGCCTATCTGGCCAGTGGTCCGACTGCGGGGTTCGCCGCGATCAAAAAGGCAATCCGTGGCAGCTATGACCGGACGTTGCCCGAACAGCTGGCGGTCGAGGCGCATCTGCAGGGCGAATGCGGCCGCACCCGCGATTTCGCCGAAGGCGTCGTGGCGTTTCTGGAAAAGCGTCCGCCAAGGTTCGAGGGCCGCTAAGCCATTGACAGACAGGGGCGGCAGGGCGTCATGATCGGTATATGACTGCACCGACCCCCAGCCCCTGCGCGGCGGTCCTTGAACATCTGACCGGCAAGAACCGCGGCCATTACTCCTGGATCACCGCCGATGCGATGGACATCTGGCTGGATCAGTCCGGCGGTCTTCGTGTTTTGCCGCCCGGCGCGCAGCTGCCTGATGGGACGTTCGCCGCCCGCGTCCTGAGGGATTGCGAAACCTTTTCGGTCGAGGCATCGGGTGGTGTCGACATCTGGGTCAACCGGCGTGCGGTGCAAAAGGCCGAGTTGAAACAGGGCGACATGATCGAGTTTGGGGAAACCGGCCCCTTGTCCCGGCTCCGGATATACGACGACCTGACCCGCCCCAAGCCGACATTCGCCGAAATCCTGGACGACGCGATGTGCTATCTGCGCAGCAGCCGCAAACCGTTCTTCCGACGCTTGAGCCGCGCGGTTCTTGGAACGCTCCGAAGAACCGCCACCGACACCAGCTTGCTGTTTCGCGCCGGCGTCCTGCTTGCCTTGGCCGTGCTGACGCTCGCCGTGGTGCTGCAATATCGCGAAGACCGGACCCTTAGGGCACAAATGGAAAGCGGCCAGTTTCAGGTCGATTCCCTCGCCGCAGCCTTGTCCGAGGCACAGCGCGATGCGCTGCACCCCGGTGATCTCGCGGCGCTCGAGGAAGATTTCCGCAACCGGCTATCCGTGAATACCGAACGCCTTCAGTCGCTCGAGGCACAGTCCCAGGCCGCGATGCGCGTTGTCGGACAGGCGGCGGCATCGGTGGCGTTCCTTCAGGGCGGCTATGGGCTGCGGCACCGGGAAAGCGGGCAAATGCTGCGGCAGGTCGTGGATGCAGGCGGCGTA
Source organism: Ruegeria sp. BHSB058 (assembly GCF_059613285.1). Lineage (NCBI taxonomy): Bacteria > Pseudomonadati > Pseudomonadota > Alphaproteobacteria > Rhodobacterales > Roseobacteraceae > Ruegeria > Ruegeria sp. BHSB058. Next base: position 10,376 of record NZ_JBXWSF010000002.1, read on the forward strand.
CCGATCCGCTTGCCCAACGGGCAGCCGATGCTGTCGCTCGACGGCAATGGTCCGGTGGCCGAGGTTCAGTTCAACGGAACCGGTTTCGTTCTGTCGGATCGCCCGGTGATCGTGACCAACCGGCATGTGGCCGTACCCTGGGATGACGAACCCGGTGTCCGCTTGGGCGGCGAAGTGATGGAACCGGTGATGACACGCTTTGTGGGGTACTTCCCGGGTGGGATCGGGCCGATTGATCTGGCACCGGGCACCGTCAGCGAAACGGCGGACCTGGCGTTGCTTGCGCCAGTATCGCAAACCGATCTGCCGCCGGGCATTCCGCTGGCCGATGCCGCGCCGGTTCCAGGGCAAGAGGTGCTGGTCATGGGTTATCCGACCGGCTTGATGTCGCTGCTGACGCAATCGGGCGAAGAATTCGTGCAGGCGCTGCGGGAACGTGGCGAAACCGGGTTCTGGGACGTCGCCGCGCGGCTGTCCGAAGCAGGCCTGATGTCACCGCTATCCAGCCGCGGCATCGTGGGGCAGGCAACGACCGCTGCAATCGTCTATGACGCGGAAACCACGCATGGCGGCAGTGGCGGGCCGGTCCTGAACCTGCACGGCGAAGTGGTGGCGGTCAACGCCGCCATCATCCCCGAGTTCGGTGGATCGAATTTCGGTGTCCCGGCCGCTCAGGTCCGGGCGCTGCTGCAGGCGCCCGGTGCAAGCCAGTGATCAGGCGCGGCGACGGCGGCGCGCCCGGCGCTCCGGACCTGCGGCGTCATCGCCGGTGCCGTCCGAGGCCGAGGTGAACGACCCAAGGGCCGTAGTTATCTGATCCAGCGTCGGACGCTCACCGCGGGGACGCGTATCCAGTGCCTCGCGCATCTTGCGCAGGTGTTCGGGCATGGTGCCGCAGCAGCCACCGATGATCTTCGCCCCGGCATCCCGCGCCATCGCCGCATAGTCACCCATCAAATCGGGCGTTCCGTCATAGTGAATGTGACCATCCACGTATTTGGGAATTCCGGCATTGCCCTTCGAGATCAGCGGGCGCTCGGTGCCTTGTGCGGCGAACCCCAGAACCGTGCGCAGGATATCCGACGCGCCGGTGCCGCAGTTTGCGCCGAAGGCCAGCGGCGGATTGGGCAGGGTTTCCACCAGCTGCGCCAGATCCGACGATGTCACGCCCATCATGGTGCGCCCGGCAGTGTCGAAACTCATGGTGCCGCACCAGGGCATATCGGCCAGGGCAAAGGCCTCGGCCGCGGCGCGAAACTCCTCGGGCGCGCTGATGGTTTCCAGCCACAGCACGTCAACGCCGCCTTCCTTCAAGCCCTCGGCCTGTTCGTGAAACATCTCGACCGCTGCGGCATGCGACAGGCTGCCCACCGGCTCCATGATCTCGCCCGTCGGGCCAACCGATCCCGCCACGATCACCGTGCGACCGGCCTTGTCGGCCACCTCGCGGCCCAGTTCGGCCCCGATCCGGTTCAACTCGCGCACCCGGTCCTGCGCATCGTGCAGCTTCAGCCGGGCAGCGGTGCCGCCGAATGTGTTTGTCAGAAACAGATCGCTCCCGGCCTCGACCGACCCCCGATAAAGCGCCCGGATCTTGTCGGGCGCCTCGACATTCCACAACTCCGGCGCATCGCCCGATTGCAGGCCCATATTGAACAGGTTGGTGCCGGTGGCCCCATCCGCAAGGAGGGCATCCGAACTTGCTAGAAGGTCAGCAAATGCGTTGGTCATGGTCGCGATCCATATGTGGTATTTTGCAGTCACCAAAATGTGAGACGCCCCGTGTCTCATGAACGGGGCGTCAAATCAAACTCATAAATCTCATGAAGATCATGAGGCGTGTACCAGATATCCGGAACTATCGACCGGAAAGGTCAGATTTCCGATTCCGTGAGAACCTGTTCCTTGGCTTCGACCAGCAGTTCGGACATTTTCAGGCGCACGGTCTGCTCGTCCGTCAGATCGCCGAGATAGCTCAGAACCGCGTTGACCACATCGTCCTCGCTGACGTGCTGAATGTCGGTGTGAACCAGTTCTTGACCGTATTGCTTGGCATGTTCAACGGTTTCGCCCTTCAGGGCCGATGCCCACACGGCCATGAACCGGTTGCGGCGCATCCGGGCCAGAAACTGCATCTGCTCGTCATGGGCGAATTTGGCTTCAAACGCGGCTTCGCGTTCGTCGAATGTGGTCATGGGATGCGTCCCCTTGAATATTTCTTCCTCAAATTACGTATGACGCCGCTATGCCGCATCCGCAAGAGGGTGCGGCCAGCTTGCGACACAAGAGCGCTTGGCTTAAGAGGGCGCAAACGCAGAGGGACTCACGTCCTCGCCCCAATCCGGAAGGGTCGCACATGGCGCGTCGCAAGAAGATTTACGAAGGCAAGGCCAAGATCCTGTATGAAGGCCCCGAACCGGGAACCATCGTGCAGTATTTCAAGGATGACGCGACCGCGTTCAATGCCGAAAAGAAGGACGTCATCGAAGGCAAGGGCGTGTTGAACAACCGCCTGAGCGAGTTCTTCATGACCGGATTGAACCAGATCGGCGTGCCGACGCATTTCATCCGCCGCCTGAACATGCGCGAACAGCTGGTACGCTCGTGCGAGATCATCCCGCTCGAAGTGATCGTGCGCAACTATGCCGCCGGTTCCATGAGCAAACGCCTGGGCATCGCCGAAGGCACGCAGCTGCCGCGCCCGATCGTCGAATACTGCTACAAGGACGACGCCCTGGGCGATCCGATGGTGACCGAAGAGCATATCGCCGCCTTCGGCTGGGCCAGCCAGCAGGACATGGACGATATCCTCAGCCTGGCGTTGCGGGTCAACGATTTCATGAGCGGCCTGATGCTGGCCGTCGGTATCCGCCTGATCGATTTCAAGATCGAAATCGGCCGTGTCTATGATGGCGATTTCCAGCGGCTTGTCGTGGCCGACGAAATCAGCCCCGACAGCTGCCGCCTGTGGGATATCGAGACCGGCCAGAAACTGGACAAGGACGTGTTCCGGCGCGATCTGGGCAGCCTGACCGATGCCTATTCCGAAGTGGCGCGCCGTCTGGGCGTTCTGCCGAAAAGCCAGGTGGCCAAGCCAACCCTGATCAACTGACCGCACCGCCCGTGATGGGCGGCGCATTCGAGTATTTGTGGAAAGATGAAGCCTCAGGGGTTTCTCAAGCAAGCCGAGGGACGGACAAGATGAAGGCACGGGTGCATGTGATGCTTAAGAACGGGGTTCTGGACCCGCAGGGCGAAGCGGTGCGTCATGCATTGGGCGCGATGGGCTTCGACAAGGTCGAGGGCGTGCGCCAGGGTAAGGTGATCGACCTGGAACTGGCCGAAGGCGCCACCGAGGCCGATGTCGCCGAGATGTGCGAAAAGCTTCTCGCCAACACCGTGATCGAACGTTACGAGATCGAACTGGCCTGACGCATGCGGGCCGCGCGTCTGACTGCCTACCGACAGCCGCTGGAGCTGACGACCGTGCCGGATCCGACCCCGGATGCCGATGGCGTGGTCGTGCGCGTTCTGGCCTGCGGCGTCTGCCGGTCGGACTGGCACGCCTGGTCCGGTTCTGACCCGGATGTGGTGTTGCCGATGACGCCCGGCCACGAATTCTGCGGCGAGGTTGTCGCTGTCGGCGCAGACGTGACACGGTTGCGCGTCGGCGACCGTGTGATTGCCCCGTTCATTCTGGCCTGCGGAAAATGCGGCGATTGCTCGGCCGGAAACCAGACCATCTGCGCCGATCAGGTGGTGCCGGGCTTTACCTGCGACGGCGCCTTTGCCGAATATGTCGCCGTGGCCCATGCAGACGCAAACCTGACGGCGCTGCCAGACACTCTTGCGCCCGAGATTGCTGCGGCCCTTGGATGCCGCGTGACGACCGCCTGGCAGGCGCTGGTGGGTCGCGCCGCGATTCAGCCCGGCGAATGGCTGGCCGTTTTTGGTGGCGGTGGGGTCGGCATCTCGGCCCTCCTGCTGGGCCGTGCGCTGGGGGCCCGTGTCGCTGTCGTCGATATCAGCGACGACAAGCTTGATTATGCCCGCAAGCTGGGCGCGGACGCCGTCGTGAACGCCGCGACCTGTGATGCACCCCAGATGGTGCGCGAACTGACCGGCGGCGGCGCCCATGTCGGGGTCGAGGCGCTCGGCATCGAGGCGACGACCGTGGCCACCATGCGGTCGCTGCGAAAATTGGGCCGGATGGTCCAGATCGGCATGCCCGCAGGCGCACATACGCAGATGTCGCTGCCGATGGATGTGCTCTATTCCGGGCAGCTTGCCGTCTATGGCACGCGTGGCATGCCCAGCTGGCGCTATCCGTCCCTGTTGAACCTGATCGCAGGCGGACAGGTCGACCTTGCTCCGCTTGTGACCCGAACCATCGCCCTGAGCCAGGCAAGCGACGAGCTTGCCGCGTTCGACCGGCCTGCGCCCCCCGGTGTGGCCGTCATCACCGAATTTGTGACCTAGGAGGACCTGCCATGCGCGCAGCCGTAGTCGTATTCCCCGGATCGAACTGTGACCGTGATCTCGCCGTGGCCTTCGAGCAGGCGGGCTTTCAGGTCGACATGGTCTGGCACAAGGATGCAACCCTGCCGTCTGGCGTCGATATCGTTGGCGTTCCCGGCGGGTTTTCCTATGGCGACTATCTGCGCTGCGGCGCCATTGCCGCGCAGTCGCCGATCTGCAAGGCAGTGGTCGAGCATACCAATCGCGGCGGCTATGCCCTGGGCGTCTGCAATGGCTTTCAGATCCTGACCGAAACCGGCGTCCTGCCGGGTGCGCTGCTGCGCAATGCCGGCCTGAAATACATCTGCCGCACCGTCGGTCTCAAGGTCCAGACCAGCGCCAGCGCCTTCACGCAAGGCTACAACGCCGGTGACGTGATCGGCATTCCGATCGCCCACCACGACGGCAATTATTTTGCCGATGACGAAACCCTTGCCGCACTGCGCGATCAGGACCGGGTCGCATTCACCTATACCGAGAATCCGAACGGCTCGCGCGATGACATTGCCGGAATTCTTTCGGAAAACCGGAGAGTTCTGGGAATGATGCCGCATCCCGAACGCGCGGTTGATCAGGGCCACGGCGGCACCGACGGAACGGCGCTCTTTCGCGCATTGGCCGGGGTCCTGACGCCAGCTTGACTTGTGATGGCGCGCGAGGCGGCGTAGCCTTGGGGAATGAGTTCCGACGCTAAGATTTCCGACAAGGACCGCACTTCGTGGGTCCAGACCAGTTCGCTGGGCTGGCGTTTGCGCACGGTCGTTCTGTCCTTGCTGTTTCTCGCGGTCATCACCGTCTGGGTCACCAATACGCTTCTGACGCAACGATTCACGGAAAGCACGCGCAACCGGGCCGAACTGCGGCTGGCGCTGTATTCGGGCAACCTGCTCAGCGAATTGCGCCGGAACGCCATCGTTCCGCAGCTTCTGGCCCGAGACCCGACCTTGATTGCGGCGTTGCAGTCGAACGATTTTTCGTTGTCCACGCAGCGCCTGATCTCGTTCGTGGAAGAGATCGGCGCCGCCTCCCTGATGTTGCTGGACCGGGATGGCCGGTCGGTTGCCGCCACGGATCGGAACCGTCTGGGGGAAACTCATCGGGGCATGACCTATTTCGTGGATGCCCTGCGCTCCAATGCAACGATATTTTCGGTCATCCAGACGGAAGCGGGCGGCTACAGGTTCTTCTATTCCCGGCGTATCGAAAGCGGCTCCGAGGTTCTTGGCGTTATCGCTGTCGAGGTCGACTTGCAGAAGTTCGAACGCGCGTGGGCGGGAATTTCCGACGCGGTCATGGTTACCGACAGCACCGGAACAATCATCCTGTCCACCGAACCCCGCTGGCGCGGGCTGAACGAAAACGAAGCGTTGCAACGCCAGACGCCGCAAACCGCCATTCAGCGCGCGATACGGGCAACGACGGATTGGAGCGGCCTGCCCGCGGATGCCTATCTGCAGGGTGAGGCGGTGATGCGGATGGAATCCCGCATCCCGTTCCGGGGCTGGCAGATGACGTCCTTTACCACTTACGCTTCGATCCGCGAGCGGGTGAACAGCGTTTTGGCGCTGGAAATCATGGGCTTCGCGATTCTGTTGGCGCTGGCCTTCTATGCCCTCAGCCGGCGAACCGCGTTGCGCATGGCGCTGTTCCAGCGCGAGTCGGCGGAGCTTCGCGCACTGAACGCCAGGCTGCAGCGGGAAATTGCTGAACGTGAACGGGTTGAAAAGACGCTGGAAGTGGCTGAACAGACCCTTGCGCAAAGCTCGAAACTCGCCGCCCTGGGCGAGATGTCGGCCGCGGTCAGTCACGAGTTGAATCAACCGCTGGCAGCCATGAAGACCTATCTTGCCGGTGCGCGCCTTTTGCTGCGCCGCAACCGCCCCGAAGAGGCGCTGGCCAGCTTTGGCCGGATCGACGGCCTGATCGAACGTATGGGCGCGATCACGCGCCAGCTCAAATCCTATGCGCGCAAGGGCGCGGATGCGTTTTCCCCCGTAAATCTTGGCGATGCGCTGGCCTCGTCCCTCTCGATGATGGAACCGCAGCTCAGGCAGCGGCACGTCAAGATCACCCAGATCCTGCCGGAAGACCCGGTTCTTGTGATGGGGGATCGGATGCGGATCGAACAGGTCATGGTGAACCTCTTGCGAAACGCGTTGGACGCCACCAAATCCGTATCCGAGCCGGATGTCGAAATCATCCTGGCCGCAGGTGACATGGCCGTCCTGACGGTGCGCGACAACGGGCATGGAATCGAGAATATCGAAAACCTGTTCGAGCCGTTCTATACGACCAAGCAACCGGGGGATGGTGTCGGTCTGGGGCTTGCCATCTCCTCCGGGATCGTGAACGACCATGGCGGAAGGCTTACGGCGCGAAATGCGCAGAATGGCGGCGCGGTGTTCGAGATGCAGTTGCCAATTTTGGACAAGGACGGCCTGGAGGCCGCTGAATAACGAGGAATGACTATGGCACAGGCCATGAAAATCGCCATCGTGGACGACGAACAGGATATGCGCCAATCGATCAGCCAGTGGCTGGCGTTGTCCGGGTACGACACGGAAACATTCGCAAGTGCCGAAGAGGCGCTCAAGGTGCTGGGGCCGGATTATCCGGGGATCGTGATTTCCGATATCAAGATGCCGGGGATGGACGGCATTCAGTTTCTCAAGAAACTGATGGGATCGGACAGCACCCTGCCGGTCATCATGATCACCGGTCATGGCGACGTGCCGATGGCGGTCGAAGCCATGCGTGTCGGCGCCTTCGATTTTCTGGAAAAGCCGTTCAACCCCGACCGCATGTCGGAACTGGCCAAACGTGCCAGCAATGCCCGCCGCCTGACACTCGACAACCGGGCACTGCGCCGCGAATTGTCGGGGGGCACCCAGATCATGAAAAAGCTGATCGGCGCCAGCCCGGTCATGGAACGCCTGCGCGAGGATATACTGGATCTGGGGCAGGCCGATGGTCATGTGCTGATCGACGGTGAAACCGGAACCGGCAAGACGCTCTGCGCTCATGCGCTGCACGCCGTTGGCAGCCGCGCGGGCAAGAAGTTCGTGCTGGTATCCTGCGCCGCCTTGGGAGAGGAGGCCTTGTCCAAACGCCTCTTCGGCCCGATGCAGCCCGAAGACAGCCAGTTGCCCGCCATCGAAGAAGCGCGCGGTGGTACGCTGGTGCTGGAAGGTATCGAGGCCCTGAGCGACACGTTGCAAGCCCGACTTCTGAGCGTAGTGAACGAACAGGGGACACCTGCGGAAACCCGCATCGTGGCCATCTCGAACCTGCAGGAGGCCGGTAAGACAAGCGAGGACGTGCTGCGCCCCGACCTGTTCTATCGTCTCGCAGCCCTGCGGATCACGATGCCGCCGCTGCGCCAGCGCGGCGAAGACATCCTGACGCTGTTCACCCGTCTGAGCGAACAGTTCGCCGAAGAATACGGGTGCGACGCACCACAAGTGAGCGCGCAGGAAGCCGCGCAACTGCTGCAGGCGCCGTGGCCCGGAAACGTGCGACAGCTGATCAACATCGCCGAACGTGCCGTTCTGCAATCGCGTCGCGGCTCGGGTACTATTGCCTCGCTTCTGATGTCCGATCACGAAGAGATGCAGCCGGTGATGACGACCGAGGGCAAGCCGCTCAAGGAATATGTCGAAGCGTTCGAAAGGATGCTGATCGACAACACCATGCGCCGCCACAAGGGCTCGATCGCCTCGGTGATGGATGAACTGTGCCTGCCGCGCCGGACTTTGAACGAGAAGATGGCCAAGTATGGCCTGCAGCGTTCGGATTACCTCTGACGCAACCTCACTTCGGCAGTGACGCCGCAATATCCAGAAGCGCCGTGGCAATCGCTGCGGCGTTTTGCGTTATGTCGTGAGTTCCGGACAGTTCGACGTGCTGCCAGCCGCTTGCCGTTCGGGCGTCACGGGCCAGAGAGCGCAATGGGATGTCGGTCATGGTGATTGCCACACGGGGAATATCCCTTGGCAGCGGCCCATGGATCAGCTCGACCGCTCCGGTCAGCGACGCGAGGCTGACAGGGCGGGTCTGATCGCCATATCTTTCGAGCAACACCGGTGGCGGGGGCCACATTCCCAGATCGACGATATCCGGTGCGTTGATGACCAGCCATTGCAGGGTGCGGGTGTCGGCGGGGATGACTTCGGGTTCTGAATGTGTCGGCAGCGCGCCTTCGAAGAACACCACGGCTGCAATTTTGTCTCGACTGATATCCCAGGCAACGGTGGCCGGTCGCGTTCCGGCACTGTGCGCCACAAGGATCACGGGGCCGGACAAGGCATCGATAACTTCAGAAGTGTATGTGCCCTGATCGCCGACAGTGGTGGTGGCGCCGGTCATCGGAAGGTTCACTGCGGTCACATCCGCGCCGCCATCCTTCAGTACATCTGCGATGGGCTTCCAGTACATTTCGCTCACCCACGCCCCGTGGACCAGTACAAAATGAACACTTTCCCGGGCAACGGCCAAGGATGCGATGCCAAGGTGCAGCGTGAAGAACCCGAGGAAAAACCAGCTTTTCATCGTTTGATGGTTGGTCGAAGCCACAGAACCGTCAAGCCATTCCGGTCAGACGCATTCACTTTGCCCATTGTGTTTTCCGCAGGACTGCTTTTATTGTGACGGGACGGGCAGGGTGCATTCAGCGTCTATAAGCCCCGAATCATTGAGTTTCGCTGCTTTGCCGCAACTTTCGGACCACTTCCGGATGGCAACGCAGGCCGATTGTGCCTCTGATCAGAGGCAATGGAGTGCCTTCGCCCGGGACAATCGGGTGAAAGGAATAATGGGCAGGCGCAGGCTGGACCGCGTCTGTCGGAGAAGAACCGCGATGACGCGCGCGCGACCATTGAGTGAACGGGCAGGGGGCGATAGCGCCGGACCCTGCCTTGCGCCGTCTCACATCGCCCAGACAAGACACCACCCCAAAAGCGCCCATCCGCCCGGACAGGGTAGGACAACGCATTTGGCGCGGTGCACCAAGGAAACATGGCTAAGAAAATGCTTATCGATGCCACCCACGCGGAGGAAACCCGCGTCGTGGTGGTGGACGGCAACAAGGTCGAGGAGTTCGACTTTGAATCCGAAAACAAACGCCAGCTAGCTGGCAACATCTATCTTGCAAAAGTAACGCGAGTGGAGCCGTCGCTTCAGGCGGCCTTTGTCGATTACGGCGGGAACCGTCATGGTTTTCTGGCGTTTTCCGAGATCCATCCCGACTACTACCAGATCCCCGTCGCCGACCGCGAGGCGCTGATGGAGGAAGAGCGCGCCTATGCCGAAGCGATGAAGGATCGCGACGAAACTGACGAGGGAAAACCGAAAAAACGCCGCTCACGCTCGCGCGCCAAAGCCGAAGACTTCAAGTCGAACGACCCGGTAGAGACCAAGGATGTGGCCTCGGAACCCACGGGCATGGAAACGATCGACTTGGATGACGATGACGAACCCGGTGATTCAGAGGTGCCCGAAGGGACCTCGCCGATGGAGCGTGTGGCGGAAACCCCGGTGGAGGAACCTTCGGACGGGGAAGATGCTGACGACTCTGATACCGGTTCTGATGGCGCATCCGAAGAAACGCCTCGGGACACAGCTGTTGAAGAGGCGGAAAAACAAGCCGATGACGATGGCGACAATGGCGATGATGACGAAATCGGCGGTGTGGACGCAAGCGACAAGGATGACAGCATCGAATCCGTGGCCGAAGAGGATGACAGCGAGGATATTCGCCCACATCGCAAGCCGCGCCCACGCCGATACAAGATTCAGGAAGTCATAAAGGTTCGCCAGGTTCTGCTGGTTCAAGTCGTCAAAGAAGAACGCGGCAACAAAGGTGCTGCGCTGACCACCTATCTGTCTCTGGCCGGTCGTTATTGCGTATTGATGCCGAATACCGCCCGTGGCGGCGGCATCAGCCGCAAGATCACCAATGCGGCCGACCGCAAAAAGCTGAAAGAAATCGCGTCGGAAATCGATGTCCCGACCGGTGCGGGCCTGATCATCCGGACTGCCGGCGCCAGGCGCACCAAATCTGAGATAAAACGCGACTATGAATACCTGCAGCGCCTTTGGGAACAGATCCGCGAACTGACCCTGAAATCGATTGCGCCGGCGAAGATTTATGAAGAAGGTGACCTGATCAAGCGGTCGATCCGCGATCTGTACAACCGCGATATCGACGAGGTGTTGGTCGAGGGCGAGGGCGGATATCGCATCGCCAAGGACTTCATGAAAATGATAATGCCGTCTCACGCCAAGAACGTGAAACGGTACGAAGATACGCTGCCATTGTTCGCGCGCTATCAGGTGGAAAGCTACCTGAGCTCGATGTTCAACCCGGCGGTGCAGTTGAAGTCGGGTGGCTATATCGTGATCGGCGTGACAGAGGCGCTGGTTGCCATCGATGTCAATTCGGGCCGTGCGACCAAAGAAGGTTCGATCGAGGAAACCGCGCTCAAGACCAACCTGGAAGCGGCCGAGGAAGTGGCGCGGCAGCTGCGTTTGCGCGACCTGGCCGGGTTGATCGTTATCGATTTCATCGACATGGACGAGCGCAAGAACAATGCAGCCGTCGAAAAGCGCTTGAAAGACAAGCTTAAGACCGACCGCGCCCGCATTCAGGTTGGGCGTATTTCGGGGTTTGGTTTGCTGGAGATGAGCCGTCAGCGGCTGCGCCCCGGTATGCTTGAAGCAACAACGCAGCCTTGCCCGTCGTGCCATGGCACTGGTTTGATCCGGTCGGATGACAATATGGCTTTGTCGATTCTGCGTCAGATCGAAGAGGAGGGCACCCGCCGCCGCTCACGCGAGGTTCTGGTGCGCTGCCCGGTGGGGATCGCGAACTTCCTGATGAACCAGAAGCGCGAACATATCGCTCAGATCGAGGCACGATATGGATTGTCGGTCCGGATAGAAGGCGACGTTCATCTGGTCAGTCCGGATTTCTCGATGGAGAAGTTCAAGACCGCAAGCCGCATTGTGCCTGAACCTTTGGCCCCTGTTGTCTCGGTAAACGCATCCCTGATGGATCAGGTAGATGCGGATGAAAGCGACGACGAAGAAGAAGAAGATACTGTTCAGGTCGAGGAAGAGCAAAAACCCAAGCGTAAGCGCCGCCGCCGCCGCCGCAAAAAGAGCGGTGGAAATGGTGATGCTGCCGATTCTGGTGAAACTCAGCCATCAGAGTTTACCCCGGAAGAGGGAAGCGTCGAGGCAAAAGAAAATCCAAGTCAACCTTCGTCTGATGAAGCGACGGAAGAGGCCCAGCAGGACGACGCACCCAAGCCGAAGAAACGCCGCGCACCTCGTCGGAAGAAAAAGGAAGAGGCTACCGTAGTTGAAGAAGCTGCTCCGAACTCGGAAGCCGTGAACGAACCAGTAGCTTTGGAAAATGACGCAGGCGACGCCTCCGAAACCAACGAGACAGAGAACTCTTCGGCGGACCAGCCGACGGAGCCTGGCGTAGAGGAAAGTCAGCTCGAAGTGGTGGAAAGCGCTGCGTCGGAGCCGGAAGCAGAGGCACAAGTGGAATCTGAGGCCGTTCTGGAGACTACGTCGGTCGCAGAAGAGAGCGCTTCAGCTGTCGAGGAAACTCAACAGTCTGATGCTGAACCTGAGAATCCCGACGAGTCGGACGAACAAACCGACACAGAGCCAACGTTGGAAACCGTGTCGGAAGAGCCACCACAGCCAGCTGAGCCCCCCAAGCCAAAGCGGCGTGGATGGTGGTCTGCGGGAAATTGATGTTTCAAAAAGGCGGGTCCGATTGACCCGCCTTTTTTCTATCCGCCCTTTCGGATCAGATAGAACTGGTGATCACCGTCTTCGCCAGTTGAAAGCAACGCATGTCCTGATTCTGCGCAGAAGTGAGGAACGTCGACTATAGCTGCAGGATCATCTGCCAGAATGCGCAGAGTTGCACCGTCTGGCATGGACTTCAGCCGTTTCCTGGCCTTTAGGACGGGCAGGGGGCACAGCAAGCCCAAAGCGTCCAGAGTTTCGGTTATCTCGGTCATATATGCCAGATATTGCCCAACGCCGATCCTGTCCAGCGGTCAGACCACGGGGATGTGACCGCATGGCCTCGTGACGTCCGCGCATTCATGACATATGTGCAGTTACATGTTCGGAATCGATATCATCGACGCGGGCCTGCTGCCTGCCATGTTCATCGCCATGCTTGGCGGCGTCATCAGCTTTCTGTCGCCTTGTGTCCTGCCCATCGTGCCGCCGTACCTGGCGTATATGAGCGGCGTGACAATCAACGAAATGCAGGATCAGGCGCGGGCACGGCGAAAGGCAACTCTGGCGGCGCTGTTTTTCGTTTTGGGCCTGTCCACGGTCTTTCTGTTGCTTGGGTTCACTGCTTCGGCTTTCGGAGCCTTTGTTCTGTCGAACCAGGAGCTTTTTGCCAAGCTCTCCGGGGCTGTCGTCATTGTTTTCGGGCTTCATTTTTTGAACGTGTTTCGTATTCCACTACTTGACCGCGAAGCACGTATGGAAACTGGTGACTCCGGAGGATCGGTATTCGGTGCCTATATCCTCGGTCTGGCGTTCGCTTTTGGCTGGACGCCCTGCATCGGTCCGCAACTCGGTGCAATTCTCTCGCTGGCGGCGTCCGAGGCTTCGGTGGCGCGAGGAACGTTGTTGCTGGGGGTCTATGCGGCGGGTTTAGGTATACCATTCTTGCTGGCGGCGATGTTCCTGAACCGGTCCATGTCGGTAATGAACCGGATCAAGCCCTATATGGGAACGATCGAGAAGGTTATGGGCGGACTGCTGTTGTTCGTGGGTATCATGCTGGTCACCGGGCTTTTTACGGCTTTCAGTTGGTGGTTGCTGGAAACATTTCCGGGGCTCGCGACGCTGGGTTGACGTGTTAAAACTTGCCTGAAATCGAAGGTGGCGGGTCTTACGCTTGCCGAAATTCCGCTATAGGTTTCGGCCATGAGGTCGAGATCGTGAGCAGTCAATCGTTGCACAGACAGGTGCGCAAGCGCCGGGTGTTTTACCTGCCCGGCTACGATCCCGTGCACGCACGCAGATACAGAGAGTTGTATCGCAAGGAGGGGGCGGAACAGGCGCGGATTTCAGGGTACGACATCGCACTTCGTCCGAAAACCGGCGTCGAACGCTATGGCTGGCATGTGACATCCCTGCAGGATGGAAGGCAAGTAGAGGCCGAGTTTGATGTTTTGGTCTGGTCTGATCTTGTGCGGGACAGCATGGCTGGCTCGATCGCCAAAACCTATATGCAAACGGTTCGTATGGCCTGGATCTATGTCGCGACCGGCACCCTGCGCCGCGTGATGAGGTTGCGCAAAGGGCCGGTGATCGCCGCACTCTACCCGGTCGGCATGCTGGCCTTGCAGTTGATACTTGCAGCGTTTCTGGGCGTGGCGGTCACTCAGGTATCAAAACCGCTTCTGGGTTTGTTAGGTTATGCTTTGGCGATTGCCACCAGCGCCGGTGCTTTGCAGTGGTTTCGAAAACTGGATAACAAGCTCCTCGTTTACTACCTGCTGCACAACTACATCTATTCCTCCAGATCTCACGGCAGAACACCTCAGGAATTGGAAGTGCGGCTAGCCGAATTCACGGCGCTGATCAGCGACGCAATGCGTGGCGATGTCGATGAAGTTCTGCTCGTGGGTCATAGTTCCGGCGCCCACTTGGGGGTTTCGGTTCTGGCAGACCTGATCCGGTCCGGTGGTGTCCGTGATGACGGTCCAGCTTTGGGGTTTCTGACATTGGGTCAGGTGACGCCGATGGTTTCGTTCCTGCCCGAAGCTCACAGATTGCGTGCCGATCTGCGTTTTCTTGGAACAAGCGACAGGATCACCTGGATTGACGTGTCGGCCCCCGGCGACGGTTGCGCCTTTGCCCTATGCGATGCGGTTGCTGTAAGTGGGGTTGCGACTGAGAACAAGCGTTGGCCGCTTGTCGTTTCTGCGGCCTTTACGCAAACCCTTTCTCCGGCACGATGGAAGGCGCTGCGCTGGCGTTTCTTTCGATTGCATTTTCAGTATCTTTGCGCATTTGACCGACCGCGCGACTACGATTACTTTCGCATCACTGCTGGGCCACTGACCTTGGCTGAACGTTTCAGTGGGCGAAAGTCTTCGAAATCCAGGATCGATAAGTCGGTGTCGAAATACACGTCGGTGGCCGCATGATCCCCCCCAAACCCGCGTCGCGGACAGACAAAGTTTCGCTTTGGCATTATGTCAAAATGTTCCGTCAGGACCTGCTTTCGGCCCAGCCGCACCGTTTGTATCGTGCGTGGATGGCAGAATTTCGCACGCCTTTTTTTCGATCCTTTCTGGTCAATCAGCCGGACCTGGTTGACGTTGTCTTGAAACGGCGCCCGGATGATTTTCCGAAATCTGACCGAATACGCGAGGGTCTCAAGCCGCTTTTGGGGAACTCGGTGTTTCTGACCAATGGTGAGACCTGGAAACGGCAGCGGCGGATTATTGATCCGGCATTTGAAGGGGGCAGGCTGCGCGACACGTTTCCGGCCATGCTTTCAGCATCTCAAGCGAGTGTTGACCGCTTGAGATCGCATGTGGGGCAAAATGTCGAGTTTGAGGAGATTACCAGCCATGCGGCGGCAGACGTGATTTTTCGAACACTTTTTTCAATTCCCATAGATCACGACATAGCTTCGCAAGTATTTGAAAGGTTTCGCGCCTACCAGCGGGCGCAGCCCTTGTTGAACCTGGCGGCTTTCCTGCCGATGCCACGGTGGATTCCGCGGTTTCATTCGCGTCAGACACGGGAGAACGCGGCAGCAGTGCGTCGGTTGATCAAAGAACTGACGGTTCAGCGAATGGCCGAGATTGAGGCGGGCACCGCGCCCGACGATCTGGCAACCAAGATCATGACAACCGTCGACCCGGTAACAGGTGAGCGGTTCAGTACCGAAGAGATGGTGGATCAGGTGGCCATCTTTTTTCTTGCCGGACACGAGACCAGTGCATCCGCCCTGGCTTGGACGCTATATCTGATGGCGCTGTTTCCGGACTGGCAGGAAAAGGTTGCTGCCGAGGCTGCGGCTTTGGAGGATCACAGCTTTGCGGTCATGTCCCGTCTCAAGTTAAGTCGTGATGTGTTTCGCGAGGCGTTGCGCTTGTACCCTCCGGTGCCGATGATGGTGCGGGAAACTATCTGTCCAAACCGGTTTCGGAACAGGCCAGTTCCGAAAGGCGCGCAGATAGTTCTGAGCCCCTGGCACCTGCACCGGCATGAACGCTTGTGGCACAGGCCGGATGAATTCGATCCGGCGCGATGGGGGACTGAGAATGGTCGACAATGCCAGCGCGAGGCATATATGCCATTTTCGGCTGGTCCGCGCGTGTGTACGGGCGCAGGATTTGCCATGGTCGAAGGTCCGCTGATCCTGTCCCTGTTTCTGCGCCATTTCCGATTCGAACGGGTTGAGGGGCGCGATCCGGTTCCAGTCGCTCATCTGACGGTCAGGGCAAAGGACGGCATTTGGCTGCGCGTCCTTGAGCGCTAACAAACTACCATCCGTCAAAACCTTGCTGTATGCGGAAGGCAAAGTGGAATCAGATTGAACGGGAAAGTGTTATGTCCAAGGCAGATCAGCGCGAACAAATGACCAACGGGGCGGGGTTTATCGCAGCTCTGGATCAAAGTGGCGGCTCTACCCCCAAGGCGCTGGCGCTTTATGGCGTGGATGCCTCGCAGTACGGCTCGGAAGAAGAGATGTTCGACGAGATCCAGAAGATGCGGGCGCGGATCATCCTTGCGGATGGCTTTACCAGCGACAAGGTGATCGGTGCGATCTTGTTTGAACGTACCCTGGGCGAGGAAATCGACGGCAAGCCTGTTGCCGACTACCTCTGGCAAAAAAAGGGCATCGTACCGTTCCTCAAGATCGATAAAGGCCTGGCTGAGCAGGAAAACGGCGTTCAGATGATGAAGCCGATTCCGGGCCTTGCCGAATCTCTGGCCAAGTATCCCAATGTTTTTGGGACCAAGGAACGTTCGGTAATCCACGAGGCCAATGCCCAAGGCATTGCGGCGGTCGTTACCCAGCAATTCGACGTTGCTCGTGACGTGATCGCTGCAGGAATGGTCCCGATCGTGGAGCCAGAGGTGAACATCCATTCCGAAACCAAGGCCGAGGCCGAGGATATTCTGAAAGCAGAAATCCTCAAAAACCTGGACAAGCTGAGCGATGGGCAGGAAGTGATGCTCAAACTCACCATTCCGAGCAAGGCCAACCTTTACGACGCGTTAGCGGATCATCCGCGTGTCCTGCGTGTTGTTGCGTTGTCGGGTGGATACTCTACCGAAGAGGCGTGCGACCTGTTGGCCAGGAACGGCAAGATGATCGCTTCATTCTCGCGTGCTTTGACCGAAGGCCTGTCCAAGCAGCAGTCGGATGAAGAGTTCAATGCTGCAGTTGGTAGCAATATCGACAAGATATATCGCGCGTCGGTGTGATGCCTAAAGCGCCCTTCGGGGCGCTTTTTAGTTGGGCTTGTCGAATTCTTTTCTGAGCTGTGCAGCCTTATCGCGCATCACGCAGCCCTCGGCATGGTCATTGACCAGCCCCATGGCCTGCATGAACGCAAACACTGTCGTGGGGCCAACAAACTTCCAGCCCCGTTTCTTGAGGTCCTTCGACATTGCCACCGACTCGGGCGATGTGGATGCTGATTGCGGGGGCGGCGGGGTTTCCGCCTCATACCGCCAGACATAAGCCGCCAGCGATCCTTCCGACGCCACCAGTTCCTGCGCGCGGCGGGCGTTGTTGATCACCGCCTCGATCTTGCCCCGGTGGCGAATGATCCCATCATTTTGCAGCAGACGTTCAACATCAACTTCAGAGAAACCGGCCATCTTGTGGAAATCAAATCCAAAAAACGCGTTTCGAAAGTTCTCACGCTTGTTCAGGATCGTGCGCCAGCTAAGACCCGACTGAAAGCTTTCCAGGCACAGTTTCTCGAACAATCGCTGATCATCCGCGACTGGAAAGCCCCATTCGGTGTCATGATAGTCAAAGAATTCCGGCGCGGCCTGGCACCAGTAACACCGAGGTTGGCCGTCAGGTCCAGATATTGTGTTACCCATGAATGTACACCTTTTGTTCCTTTAGGACGTTACACCCAACGACCAAGATCTGACAAGCGTTAAACCTTGTCTCGGTACCAGTTCAGAATAAACACACGAATAGCCGAGGCCAATCCGGTTTCCGGGTCGCGGTCAACATCAATTTGCGCGGCCAGTGCATTGATTGGCTGGTCTTTTTCTTTCGCAATGTTGCGAAATGCCCGCCAAAACTCATCTTCAAGCGAGACAGATGTCCGGTGTCCCTTGAGGGTCAATGAACGTTTTACCGGGCGGCCGCTCATTCATCCAGCTCGTGATTGTCAAGGTCACGCTTCTGCTTGTCCTGCTGAAGCCTGACGATTGCTTTTTCGGACTTGGTGCGCCCAAAGGCGACGGCATTCTGATCTGCGCGGGCCTTCTTTTCGGCCCGCGCCTTTTCTTTTCGATACCGGTTCAGGTTGACCGGCTTGCCCATCAGTCTTTCGGGCCGATCATCTGTTCGGGGCGCACAACGGCATCAAAAGTTGCCTCGTCCACAAACCCCAGCGCAATGGCTTCTTCCTTGAGGGTTGTGCCGTTCTTATGCGCGGTCTTGGCGACCGTGGTGGCGTTGTCATAGCCGATGGTCGGGGCCAGCGCCGTCACCAGCATCAGCGATTCCTTCATCAGCTTGTCGATGCGCGGCTCATTGGCCTTGATGCCCAGCAACATCCTCTCGGTAAAGCTGTCGGCCGCGTCGCCCAGCAGCTGGATCGATTGCAACAGGTTGTAGGACATCATCGGGTTATAAACGTTCAGCTCGAAATGGCCCTGACTGCCGGCAAAATTCATCGCGGCGTTGTTGCCCATTACATGCGCAGCAACCTGTGTCAGCGCCTCGGCCTGGGTCGGGTTCACCTTGCCGGGCATGATGGAGGAACCGGGCTCGTTCTCGGGCAGGATCAGTTCGCCAAGCCCCGAACGCGGGCCAGAGCCCAGGAAACGGATGTCGTTGGCAATCTTGTAACAGCTGCCCGCGATGGTCGCCAAAGCCCCGGACATAAAGACCATGGCGTCATGGGCAGCCAGCGCTTCGAACTTGTTCGGCGCGGTCACGAAGGGCAGGCCGGTGATCTGCGCCATATGGCTCGCAACCGCTTCGCCCCAACCGTTTTGGGTGTTCAGGCCTGTGCCAACGGCGGTGCCGCCCTGCGCCAGTTCGTAGATGCCGGGCAGCGCCGCGTGAACGCGTGCAATCCCCTGACGGATCTGGTGGGCATAACCGCTGAATTCCTGCCCCAGGGTCAGAGGTGTCGCATCCTGCGTATGGGTCCGGCCGATTTTGATGATGTCCTTGAACTCATCAGCCTTCTGCTCAAGACCAGAGGCCAGCTTTTCAAGCCCCGGCAGAAGGACGTCACGAACACTCATCGCCGTGGCGATGTGCATCGCGGTGGGAAAGGTATCATTCGACGACTGACCCATGTTGCAATGATCGTTTGGATGCACGGGGTCTTTTGAACCAATGATACCGCCCAGAATTTCGATGGCTCGGTTCGCGATGACCTCGTTCGAATTCATGTTCGACTGGGTGCCAGAACCCGTCTGCCAGACGACCAGCGGAAAGTTGTCGTCAAACTTGCCTTCGATCACCTCAGCCGCGGCCTGAATGATGGCATCGGCAATCCTGGCATCCAGTTTGCCAGTCGCTTTGTTTTCCATCGCGCAGGCTTGCTTGATCACGCCCAGCGCACGCACAATGGCGATGGGTTGTTTTTCCCAACCGATCGGGAAGTTCATGATCGAACGCTGCGTTTGCGCGCCCCAATACTTGTCGGCAGGAACCTCGAGCGGGCCAAAGCTGTCGGATTCGGTGCGGGTCTGAGACATCTGTCACTCCGTCTGGTATGCTGTTGTATGCCGTTTAGCCGCAGCCAAGCCGTGACGCAATCGGCCAGTTGGGCGCACCTTATGCGCAAGGCTTTTGCAGGTACAGACTTTCTGGCGCGTCAATTTTTCGTGCCCGTGCGGAACTGTATCGTTGTTTGCCTTGGGCTCGGCTGTAAGATGGTTTTCATTACCAGAGTGGAGAATCCGGATGCTTGAACTGTTCCGAGAGCGTTTGTTCCGTGTGATGCGGTATGGGTTAACGGGTTTTTTGATCTTCTTGTCGGTATCCGGTTCCGGTTACGCGGCGGAAGTCTCGTCATACGTGGGAGTCTATCACGGCTCGGCCAACTTGGTGGATACAGAAGGAACAGAAACACCTCGGGATATGAGCGTCGCAATCGCCGAAACCAAGGACGGGTTTAACGTGAGTTGGAGCACGACGACTTATAGACAAGACGGGCGTGTGAAGGAACAGGAATACTCGGTCGATTTCTTGCCGACAGACAGGCCGGATGTCTATTCAGCTGCCATGCGCCGGAACGTATTCGGACACGAGGTTCAGTTGGACCCAATGAAGGGTGAACCATTTGTTTGGGGTCGAATTACCGGCGATACGATGACGATCTATTCCCTGTTCATTGACGATGCCGGAGGGTACGAATTGCAGCAATTCGACAGGACACTGGCCAAAGGTGGTCTTCATCTATCGTTCACACGGTTTCGAAACGGAACGAAATCCAGATCCGTTGAAACATTTCTGACCAAGGAATAAGGCCCGCGAATTGCGGGTCCGGGCGGCTTTTTGATTTCGAATGGATTATTTGCGGAAGCTATCCAGTGACACCACATCGGCATCGTGCCGTGGCTGTTCGGGTGCGTCTTCGAAGACCTCTGGCGTAGCATCCAGGGGCTCTTCTTCGTCTTCTCCATCGGCAGTTTCGAACCGAAGGCCGAATTCAACCGAAGGATCAACGAAAGTCTTTATGGCTGAGTACGGGATATAAAGCGGTTCCGGCGAGTCGCCGAAATTCAATGTAATCGAAAAACCATCATTGGTTACAATGAGGTTTTCGAACCAATGCTGCATGACAATGGTCATTTCTTCGGGGTACCGGTCACGCAACCAATCGGCGAGTTCGACCCCGGCATGGCGGGTGTCGAAAGTGATGAAAAAGTGGTGCGCCCCCGGAAGACCGCTCGCGGCGACGTCTGCCAGAACTGTCCTGATCAGCCCCCGCATCGCAGAGTGCATGAGGTTTCCGTAGTCAATGTCGCGCGACATGGTATTTCCTCGATAAATATTGGTTTCAGCATACGGGATTCGCTTGGAAACAAAAGTGCTTCTATCGGATTCTTGGTCAGATGAAATGCCCGATTGTTCCAGTGACCGCCAAAATCACCAAGGTCGTCTCAATGCGAAATTTGACCCCGAACACCAGGACCCCTGCAAATGTGGTCAACAATAGGGCTTCGACATTCAGTTGACTGGGATCTGGCAAAGAAAAAGACATTGGTCCAAATGATACCGACGATAGTGCTCCAAACAGCACGTTGAGCGCAAACCAGACCGATAGATTCAGGATAACACCGACCACTGCCGCAGAAATCGCAGCCAGTGCAGCAGCCAGTCGGGGGCGCGTAGAGATCTGCTCCAAATACGGTGCGGCAAGAAATATCCATAAAAAGCAAGGAACGAATGTAGCCCACAAAGCGACGAGGCCGGCGGCGATAGAGAAGGCGAAACCGCCCTGGATATGACCGCTGAGCATCGCCACGAACTGGGTGACGAGTATCAGCGGGCCAGGCGTCGTTTCTGCAAGGCCCAGGGCGTCAATCATCTGGTCTGTCGAAATCCAGTGATATTGGTCCACCACAGTCTGTGTCATGTAGGCGAGAACCGCATATGCACCGCCAAATGTCACAACCGCCATTCGGGCGAAAAACCAGCCCAGATCGCTAAGTAACTGGTGACCTGAGGCGGTCACAACGAAGAGGGGAAGCAGCCAAAGCGTCATCCATATCGCAGCCGTTTTGACTGGATTATCACTAGGCCGTTTGATGGACGAAGGGACAGTCGTGGGCGTAGATGAGGTCATCAGCCCCCAGGTGGCAGCGAGTGCAATAATGAGTGGAAAAGGTAAGTTGAATACGAAGATGGCTATGAATGCCAGAACCGAGATTGACCTTGCCACGCCCGATACAAGCGCCCTGCGCGATAAACTCAGAAGCGCTTGGAGAACAATGATGATTACTGCCGCCTTGATGCCCAAAAAAGCGGATTGCACCAAGGGCAGCGCGCCGTATGCGGCATAGAGTGTAGTCAGGACGGCGATAACAATTGCGCCCGGGATAACGAACAACCCGCCCGCCAGCAATCCGCCAGAAACGCCCTTGAGCCGCCAGCCGGAATAGGTTGCCAACTGCATCGCCTCAGGGCCGGGCAAAAGCATGCATAGGGACAAGGCGCGCAGAAACGTCTGATCGTCGAGCCAGGGTCTTTTTTCAACAAGCTCCTGATGCATCAACGAGATTTGCGCCGCCGGACCTCCAAACGACATGACTCCGATCCGTCCAAAAACGCGCGCCAGATCGCCAAGTGTCGGGGTCATTTCTTGCGATCCGCCGGCCAGTCGTGTCCTTCTTCATACCCGTCACGCGCCCAACGGTATAACGCGTCATACAATTGAACCCCGGCCGTAAGCTGCTCGTGATCGTCCCGGTATTGGCGTGACAGACCGACGGAAATAGCAAGCAGGCCTGCCGCCTCAGGCGCCAGATCGTGCCGGTTGGTATCCGCCCCTCTTACAACTTTCGAAAGGTGGTCAAGAGCAGTGGATCTAAGCTGGAATTCGTCAAGCATTGTGTCAAAGGTGCATTTTTCGCCCCGGTGACTCCAGAACGTGTCTTCGACATCAAATGGGGTTGCTGCATATCGTTCGGCGACCCCCGATACTTCTGCCGGTGCAACGAAGAGAAATCGTGCTTTGGGATCGACAAATCGCCGGATGAGCCAGGGACAGGCGATCCGGTCTATTTTGGGGCGATGACGCGTGACCCAAAGTGTACTACCGCCGACCGCCGCAGGAATATTGGCAGATGGAATCCGCATGGCTTCGGGATGCTCTCGCCAAGCGTACATTCCACCTTCCAGGAACTCGGCGCGAAAGCCATCATTTTGCAGCCAGGCCACCAAGCCCTGACTGAGCTTTTGGCCTTTTTGGCAGGCGATGACACAGGGCCTGTCACCAATTCGCTGGCAAAGCCCTTCGACGTCGGTGTGGGGGTGCCGGAACGACCCCGGAATCATAAAAGGATCGACCTGAAAATCTTCGTCAGTTGATACGTCGACGATGGTGGGGCTTGACGGAGTGCCGATCAGACGGATGAGTTGAGGGACTGTTATTGCGTTCGGAGCTACCATGGCATGTGTCCTTTTCCATTGGAAACATGCGAACCTTGGGCTGGCGCCTCACGGGGCGTTCGCAATCCAGCCCCATGCAACATTGCTAGCGCTTGATCGCGGTTGCCGTCAATACTCGGGATTGAACACTAGGCGAAATCCAAGCGCTGACCGGTCATGCAGACCGGCAGTGTATCTTGTGGAAACTGACCAAGTTGTTCAAAAAACGAGATGAAATCGAACTGATTGTAAGTTTCCACCATGACGCCATCGCGAAACCGCGCCATGACCTGACCGGAAACTTCGATGGGTGCGCCATTGTCCGCGCGTGAGGTGCGGACATGCAATATGGCCGACAGCCAATCATCGTCCTCGATAATCTTTGGTATATCGACCCGGATTTCACCAAGAATGTGCCTAAAAGCTGTTACCAGATCTCGAAAATCGTCCGGGCCGACCTGCATTTCCGGAATCAAGCCGTCGGCCAATGTATCCGGAGCAAAGAAGCGGGGAATGGCATCAACATTGCCTTGCTCCCAGACTTCCTTGTACCAAGCTTTCAAGGCGTCGGATTTCGTCATCTCGCATCTCCGTCGTTGTCTGGTCACGATGGGAGAAAAAGGTGTACAATACCTGAATCCGACCCAGCAATTTCGATAAAGTCTGATCTTTTTCAGGAAAATGCAGGTTTCTGTTGCCAGGTACCTGCGGACCCCGCCTTACGCGGCTAGGCGCAAGGGCTTAAGTTTCGGTCTTGTTACTGCTTACGCAGCAACTGCAACCGGAGCACGATTGTCGTTTGCAATTGTACTGTTCGGACCGGTAACGGTGGTACCTCACCGAGACAAAGCCAACCCCTTTAGACGTCCGTCGATCCTATTTCGGCCCCATGATCCCCAAACGAAGGATTTTGGTGGAGCCGCCGGGTACCGCCCCCGGGTCCGATCCGCTTATTACGAGCGCGTTTATGTCCATAGTCCCCAAAGGGACACTACAGATATAAGTGGGAAGTTGACCGATGCAAAGAGGCGAAACGCGATCCAGTATGCATTTAACAAAAAAGAATATCCGAGGAAGCGCCCCTCAAATCGCCGCCCAGAGACTGAGGCCACCGACAGCAACAAGACTCATTGCCCACACCAATTCCAGATCGAACCAGCTGCGTGACAGGAACCGAAGGCCTAGCCATCGATAGACCGCGACCGAAAGAACCGCGCCGACCGCAATCATCGCAACCGTGTGAAGTGTTGCTACCAGCAAAGTCAATCCTACATTCGCACCCATCAATTCACCGGCCGCCTGATGGCCGGTGCTTTCTTCATCCAGCTTACAAAGCCCCAAATAGATTGGAACGAGCATCAATGCTGCTCCATGCGCCAGAGCGACAAGGAATGACCAAAGCACAAGGCGGGCAGGCGGAACGCGGGACAAGAAGCGTGGATGCCTTCGGGTTGCCAGAAGATAGAGACCCATTGCTGTCACCAGAACCGATGCACCAATACGAATCTCGAGCTGCCACTCCACGAGCGTGGTCAGCATCGCGAAAGGCAGCAGGATGGCGAGCATGGCCAGAAAATGCCCCGCCGCCAATGCGCCCAGCGCGCGCAACAGAGCAGAATGTTTCTGCTCCATAAGCGCTGCGGAAACAGCCAGAGGCCACCCCATTCCCGGGTTAATCCCGTGATAAAGGCCGCTCAGAAAAACGGCCAGCCAAAGGCCGGCCGTTGTTGTCATCAGAGTGTCCAAGTCAGACCGAAGGATAGCAGAAACTGTCGGTTGAGCAGTCTCCGCCCTCAAGACGTATCTGGTGTGTGCGGTATCCGTCAGGGAATTCGACCCAGAACTCAGGATCCAAGGTTAACCCACCATTCTCGCCTACATCCGCTTTCACCATGGCCGCGCCCCGATCACCTGGGTAAAACTGGTCATCCCAGGTAGAATACAGCGAATTGGTCCAATAGACACGTTTGCCGTCGCGGCTGATCTCGACCATCTGCGGGCCATAGCCGAATTCCTTGCCATTGGGATGCTTGGTTTTCTTGACGATCCCGCCGATGTCGACCTTTCCGGCCAGAACGGGGTTCATCGGGTCGGATACGTCGTATTGATGCATCTCTCCAATACCCCAGCACGAGACATAGAGGTATTTGTCATCAAGACTGAGATCAATGTCGGTGACGAGCGGTGGTACGGCGGCAAAGCCTTTTAGAAGCTCTGGCAGGTCGTCGGGGTCCGCTGGTTGTGGGTCTATCGTGATGGTTTTTTTGGCCTCAAATGTGCCATCTGGCTTACGCCACCAAGTAAAGATACAGCCTTGCAGATTGGTTGTATCCACCACCACACCGCAGAATCCATGCTGTTTGACCGGATCATGCGCCGGGCGGATTTCCAAGGCCATCTGATGGTTCTCGCCCAGATCGATGGTTTGAACGTTTGTGCGGCTTCTCAAATTCCAAAAGTGAATCCGGTGCCCGTATTTGTTGGACAGCAAATCTTCGGGAACAAGGCCATTTTCGAACTGAGGCGGCAGGCCCCATTCCGAACTGACCATATAGTCGCGAGGCAGGTTCCACCAGAAATCATACTGCTTGTCCTGCACTCCGCGTTCGATTTCGTATCGGCCGATGATGTCGAATGTCTGACAGTCAAGAATGAAGATACCCGGAGGCCCATCAGTGCCGTCGGGCCCACCGCCGCCCAGCGTGCTGACATAGATGCCTTCGGGTCCGCAGTGGATCGTATGCGGGCGTGAATAGCCAGTCTTTGCAAAGACCTCCTCGGGTTCGATGATCTTGTGGATCTTGGCAGCCAAGGGATCTTTGACATCGATGACATAAATCCTGCTGGACCGAATACCCGGAATGATGAGGTAGCGCCGTTCAAGAAAGGCATGGCCCGTGAGTGGTGAAAGTGAAGAGGAGCAGGCATTCCATCCAAAGTGATGAAACTCATCGCCTTTTTCCGGCATGATCACAGAATGAACGATCTTGCCATAATCCTTCGACTTCGGATCGACATTGACCACTGCCAAACCGTCGGGTTGAGAGAAATCCGGGCTTAGCATAAGGGTAAAGGCCAAGGTTTCAGCCGGTGCTTCCATCGCTATCTTGGGGGATGGATAAAAGGTTGGGTCCGGTCTAAGATTCATAACTTCCTCCCGTAAATCGTTGATATATATTATTTATAGGGAAAACCGGTCTTGATGCCGGGCGCCACGCTGCCTGCCCGAGTGTCATGTTGCGACACACCGCGCGTCAAGCCCAGAGTTAAGGAATTGGATTATTCCGGCCGTTTCCGGCGTCGTTCGACGACGTCTTGCGCCAATTGCCGTGTGTAGGATTCCAGTTCTGCCAACGCCTTATCCGCGGCCGGAGCGTCGCATGCATCAAGTGCATCCGCGATACGGGTGTGCAGAGCAATGATTGCTTCGCGCGATCGGGCCGTGAAGGTGATCATGTTCATCAGAGGCTGCATCGCCTCGACGGCTCCGGCGAGCTGATAGGACAGAACCGGATTTCCGGCGCCATCAACCAGCGCCCGATGAAACGCCACGTCCGAGGCGCAAAACGCCTCGTCGGTCAAACCGGGCTGTGATTGGCGAAAAATCTCGGCCCGCATTGTCGCCAGTTGGTCAGCCGTCCGACGCGTCGCCGACAACGGCGCACAAGCACGCTCCAGCGCATAACGGGCTTCGCAGGCAGTATCGAAGCTGACGGCGTTCATCGACAGCAACAGCGTAGAAGTGGTAATCTGTTGGGAATAGGCGTCTTCAAAACTCAGACGGTTTACGAAAGCCCCCCCGGTTGCCCCACGTTGAGTTCGGATCAGGGATTGTGCCGCGAGCCGTTTTAGTGCCTCTCGTACGGTCGGTCGCGACACCTGAAATTGATCCGCCAGTTCCGCTTCGGACGGCAACCGCGCGTCGACAATCAATGCACCGGAGACGATGGCGTCTTTGATGGCCTGGGCGATCTGGGCTGACAGATCGGCGGGGTTTTGCGGATCAATTTTCATGTGCACGTCATTTTTTATTTGTCTGACATTTAAAAGTCTGACATTTGAATTGCAAGAACTGAGTCGGGAGTGAGGAGGGGATAGCCGTGCTGTCGAGTCGCATTCGCGCCATGTCCGCGCCTCACTGGTTGGGGTTGTTTGCGGTGATCGTAACCGCCTGGACGTTGCTGTATCTTATGGCCGTTCCGTCCGAAATACGCCAGTTTGCATCTGTCTATGGCGGCGAATTCTGGGCCAGCTTGTGCATCGTAACACCGGATACAGCCGGATTTGCGCGTTTGATCGCCATGTGGGTCTTGATGTCTGCGGCGATGATGGCACCTACCGTTTTGCCCGCCTTGGCAACTTACGAAGAACTCGGTCAGACCGGTGCTCCGGTGCGGATGCCGCGGTTGCTGGGCGGATATCTGTCGGTCTGGATTGGGTTCTCCGTTGCTGCTGCGTTGCTGCAGTTTGGTCTCTATCAAGTCGGATTGCTTGATCCGTTGGGACAAAGCGGCAGTGTCTGGTTGTCCGCCAGTCTGCTGGCCATCGCGGGCCTTTATCAGTTTTCTCCGATCAAGGATGCCTGCCTGGAAAAATGTCGCTCGCCCATGATGTTCTTTTTGGCGCATTGGGATGAAGGGCCGTGGCGCAACGGGATCAGGTTGGGGTTGGTCTGTCTGGGTTGCTGCTGGGCGCTCATGCTGTTGGCGTTTGTCGGAGGTGTCATGAACCTGGCGTTCATGGGGTTGGCGACCGCGATAATGATTATCGAGAAAATGCCCGATCTCGGGCGCTGGATTACCCGACCGTTGGGCGCGCTGCTTCTTGCGACCGCCGCGGCGATCGGTTTCGGATTGATCTAAGGAGGAATACTCATGGCAAACGACCGTTTGGAAGTGGTTGAAAAAATCGACAGCCGTCATCCTGCCGCGGAACGCAAGGATCCCGGCCTGACGCCTTGGACGATCAAGGGTGAACTGGTGTTGAACTGCAATTGCACGGTGTTTTGCCCCTGCGTGGTATCGTTGGGCAAGCATCCACCGACCGAAGGACATTGCCAGACCTGGGGCGGTGTTCGGATCGACAGCGGTCACTATGGGGACGAGGATTTGTCCGGTCTAAACATCGGGTTGCTCATCGAAATACCGGGCATGATGTCGCGCGGCAACTGGAAGGCCGCCGTGTTCATCGATGATCGCGCAAGCCACGCTGCGTTCGAGGGTCTGGTCAAAATCTTTTCTGGGCAGGCGAAGGGAACGACCGGCCTGTTCTCGGTTTTGGTGGGTGAGTTTCTTGGGGCCGAACGGCAGCCGGTTACGTATGTCAACGAAGGCAAGAACCGCCACATCACGGTGGGCCGAAAAATCCAGGGCACTGTCTTCCCGGTCCAGGGCAAGGACAAGGATACGGATATCGTGATCTCGAACACGGAATACTGGATGGGGCCGGACATCACAGTCGCCACGGCCTCGAAGGGCAAGGTGCGGGCCTTTGGCCGGGTCTGGGATTTTGACGGGCGTTCCGCTGAAATCTGCCAGATCGACTGGCACGGACCAAAGTGATGATCTCGGCAGCGTATGCGCGCGAATTGGCCCGCTATAATTGCTGGCAAAACAGCCAGTTGGTGAGCTTTTTTGATGCGTTGAGCGCCGATGAACTGACCCGAGATCGGGGAGCGTTCTTCAGCTCGATCCTTGGAACGGCGAACCACCTGCTCTGGGGGGATACAATTTGGATGTCGCGCTTTGATGGCGGTCCGGGACCCGAAGGTGGTATTCCTCACAGTGCTGCGCTGCATAGCGAATTGGCCACATGGTTGCCCGCGCGGCGTGAGATGGATGATCGGATCGTCAAATGGGCGGACAGATTGAACGATCAAGCTCTGGCAGGGAAAATCACGTGGTACTCGGGAGTCGCGAAGCGCGAGATCAGCAAGCCCGTGGCGATGGTGATCATCCATTTTTTCAACCATCAGACCCATCATAGGGGGCAAATTCACAAAATGCTGA
The DNA here is from genome assembly GCF_059613285.1 of Ruegeria sp. BHSB058. Taxonomy (NCBI): domain Bacteria; kingdom Pseudomonadati; phylum Pseudomonadota; class Alphaproteobacteria; order Rhodobacterales; family Roseobacteraceae; genus Ruegeria; species Ruegeria sp. BHSB058. The sequence continues at coordinate 39,278 of NZ_JBXWSF010000002.1, forward strand.
CAGAGACCGGTTCCAAGGCACCGGTCAGCGATCTGATCTTCATGCCGACGGAGTTCTGATATGGCCGTTATTTTTCCTAACCGTCGTGTCCGAAAGACGCCGTTCACACCTGGGGTCGAAGCCCAAGGTGTCGGCGGCTACACGGTCTACAACCACATGTTGCTGCCGACTTTCTTTGAAAGCGTCGAGGCGGACTGCGCACATCTCAAGCAACATGTACAGGTTTGGGATGTCGCCTGTGAGAGGCAGGTCGAGATAAAGGGGCCGGATGCTCTGCGGCTGATGAAGATGCTCAGCCCGCGCGACATGGGCAGTATGGCGGCGGATCAATGCTATTACGTTCCGACGGTTGATCACAACGGTGGCATGTTGAACGATCCTGTGGCCGTGAAACTGGCAGAAGATCACTATTGGCTGTCGGTCGCTGACGGTGATCTGTGGCAATTTGCTTTGGGCATCGCCGTTGCACTGGGTTTGGACGTGGAGGTTGACGAACCGGATGTGTCTCCTCTGGCGGTTCAAGGCCCCAAGGCCGATGAGTTGATGGCGCGTGTCTTTGGCGACGCCGTGCGGGATATCCGTTTCTTCCGCTACAAAAAGCTCCGGTTCGAGGATCGTGAGTTCGTGGTCGCACGGTCAGGTTGGTCCAAACAAGGCGGATTCGAGGTTTATGTCGAAGGCGAAGAATACGGCATGCCGTTGTGGAACGCCCTGTTTGCGGCCGGACGTGACTTGCAGGTGCGTGCCGGATGTCCCAACGGAATAGAAAGGGTCGAAAGCGGGCTATTGAGCTTTGGCTCGGACATGCGGCGCGAGAATACCCCGTATGAATGTGGGTTGGGACGATTCTGCAACTCTCCCGAGGACTACATCGGCAAGGCCGCTTTGGCCGAGCAGGCGCGTAACGGACCGCCGCGACAGATCCGGCCCCTGGTGATCGAGGGCGAGATTGGACCCTGCACAGGGTCCTGGCCGTTGGTGGCCAACGGTGGCAGTGTGGGACAGGTCGCGTCGGCTGTGTTCTCGCCTGAATTTCAGGTGAATGTGGCAATAGGCATGGTTGATCGCGCCTGTTGGGAACCGGGAACTCGTATCGAGGTTTTAACGGAACACGGTATGCGATGGGCTGTCGTGCAGGACCGGTTTTGGCGTTAAAATAGGGTACGTCAATTTCTTGGAGAGAAAGAAGAGCGGACTGTAACCCGGAAATGAAAAGGGAAGATTGAGATGTTCAATGCGTTGGTTGTGGAAAAAGACGAGCAAAGCGGAAAGACCAGTGCGTCCGTAAAGCAGATCGCTGTGGATGATCTGCCGAATGGCGAGGTTCTGGTAGCTGTCGATTTCTCTACTGTGAACTACAAGGACGGGTTGTGCATCGGACCGGGCGGGGGGCTTGTTCGCAAGTACCCGCATGTTCCGGGAATCGATTTTGCGGGGACGGTCGAGCAAAGTTCCGATGATCGTTACAAACCCGGTGACAAAGTGGTTCTGACCGGTTGGCGCGTGGGTGAGGCGCATTGGGGCGGGTACGGGCAAAAAGCTCGGGTGTTGGCTGATTGGTTGGTTCCATTGCCTGCGGGGTTGGATACGCGCCAGGCGATGGCGGTCGGAACCGCAGGACTTACGTCGATGCTTGCTGTCATGGCGTTGGAGGATCACGGTCTGCAAAAGGATCACGGGCCGGTTCTGGTTACCGGGGCGGCAGGAGGCGTCGGCAGTGTGGCAACCGCCATTCTGGCCAATCTCGGCTATGAAGTCGCGGCTGTGACTGGTCGTCCGGAGCAAGAAGCGTATCTCAGGGGGTTGGGTGCGACCCAGGTTGTCGGACGGGATGAATTCAGTGAAACCACGCGCAAGCCATTGGAAAGCGAAACCTGGGCCGGCTGCGTCGATGCCGTTGCCGGTGTGATGCTGGGGCGGGTCTTAAAGCAGATGAAATATGGCGCATCCGTTGCCGCCATTGGTCTGGCTGGAGGAGCGGTAATCGAGGGCGCGTTAATCACGCCATTCATACTGCGCGGCGTGAACCTGCTCGGTATCGACAGTGTGATGCAACCTTATGCCAACCGCGTACGAGCATGGAATCGCATCGCCTCTGACCTGCCCTTGGATAAGCTTGAGGAAATGATCCAGCCTGCGACACTCGGAGATCTGCCAAAACTGGGCGGAGATATCCTGAAAGGTCAGGTCAAAGGTCGCGTCGTAGTGGATGTGAACGCTTAGGTTCGTCCTAATTTGGTGACCCGTCGACCAAAAAGGGTCGGGCGGGTCACGTCCCTTGTTATTGTGAAATTCGGCGAGTCCTCTCGCAATTGCGAGAATTCCCGGCCATGATTGCTATACATCCCATTTGTGATGGCTTATCACCCATCCCAACAGCACCTGAATTCGGGGAGTGAGCAGCATGTCTGATGATTTTGAACTGGATACCAAAGATCTGCAGCGCCGCATGGACGGCGCGATGGCCAACCTGCGTACAGAATTCGCCTCGCTGCGAACGGGGCGTGCGTCCGCCTCGATGTTGGAGCCGATCATGGTCGATGCCTATGGCGCGTTGACCCCGATCAACCAGGTTGGCACCGTGAATGTCCCTGAGCCGCGAATGGTTACCGTAAATGTCTGGGACAAATCGTTGGTTGGAAAAGTGGAAAAAGCCATTCGTGAAAGTGGATTGGGAATCAATCCGCAACTCAATGGCACCATCATAATGTTGCCGATCCCCGAGCTGAACGAAGAGCGTCGTCGTGAGTTGGGCAAGGTTGCGGGGCAATATGCGGAACATGCCCGCGTTGCCATTCGAAACGTGCGCCGAGACGGGATGGACCAGATCAAGAAAGCTAAGAACGACAATGCGGTCTCGGAAGATGACCAGAAGTTCTGGGAAGCCGAAGTGCAGGAACTGACCGACAAGATGATCAAGACCGTGGACGACGCGTTGGAGCATAAACAAGCGGAAATCATGCAGGTCTGAGCGGCACCATGCCAAAAGATCCCATAAGCGAACCGGCCGTGGGGCCACGTCATGTCGCCATCATAATGGATGGCAATGGGCGTTGGGCGCAGGCCAGGGGGCGACCAAGGCTGTTTGGTCACCATGCGGGTGCAAAACGTGTCCGTGAAGTGGTTGAGGCGTGCCCTGATCTTGGCATCAAGTATTTGACGATTTTTGCTTTCTCAACCGAAAACTGGAAGCGTACGCAGGCGGAAGTCGCCGGGTTGATGAGTCTTTTCCGTCGTTATATTGCCAAGGAAACAATGGCGCTGGATGCGAAAGGCGTTCGGGTTCGTTTTATTGGCGATCGGGTTCGATTGGATGAAAAGCTGATTTTGCTAATGGACACGCTGGAGGAAAGAACCAGGGAAAACAAAGGCGTGAACCTTACAATTGCGCTCAACTATGGTGGCCGGGATGAGGTGTCGCGGGCTACGAAGCGTCTGGCACAAGACGTCGCCGATGGTCGGTTGAAACCCGATGACGTCGACGAAGAGACGCTGCCCAAATACCTGGATACACATGTTTTACCGGACCCGGATCTGGTGATCCGAACCAGCGGCGAGGCGCGAATCTCCAACTTCCTTCTCTGGCAGTCCGCCTATGCCGAGTATGAGTTTATCGATACATTGTGGCCGGATTTTACGGCCAGCGAACTTGAGCGCCTGTGCCGGAGTTATGGTGCACGCGACCGCCGTTTTGGGGCCGTTAAGGTATGAATGATGGGCGTTGGTCGGATCTGACGGCTCGCGTTATTTCGGCCATGGTTCTGGTTACTGTCGGGGCGGTCGAAGTGTGGCTTGGTGGGCTATGGTTCGAGTCCTTTATCGCGGCGGCGTCGGCACTTATGATTTGGGAGCTTGCTCGGATGATCTCTCCCGATCATCGTGGGGTTGCGCTTCAACTCGCGCTTGTGACTGGCTTAGCGGTTTTCATAAGCTACCACCTTCCGCCCGTTTTCCGCCTGCCGGTTCTGTTGGCCCCTGCTCTGGTCGGAGCAGGACAGGTCGGTCGAGAGAAGGGCATTTATTTAGTATTCGCGTTCTGGATCGCCGCGTCGGGATTGGGCTTCATCCTCATCCGCGAAGGCTTGGGGTTCGGCTGGATTCTTTGGTTGATCGCCGTTGTAGTGGCTACCGATGTGGCCGGGTATTTTGCTGGGAAGGCTATTGGAGGCCCCAAGTTCTGGCCTCGTGTCAGTCCCAAAAAAACCTGGTCCGGAACCGCCGGCGGATGGATCGCAGCTGGGCTTGTTGGCGCAGTATTCTCTGTTTATGCGGGGATTGGTCCTGGTTTGATTGTCATGTCTGTCATGACGTCCATGGCCAGCCAGTTCGGGGATATTGCCGAAAGCGCTTTGAAGCGCAGGCTGGGTGTCAAGGACAGCTCCAATCTAATTCCGGGGCATGGCGGTTTTCTGGATCGCTTTGATGGTATGATGGGTGCGGCCGTATTTGTCTTGTTGGCAGGGCTCATTTATGAGCCCGGGGTGATGTAATGCGAAAGGTCACGATTTTCGGCGCCACCGGGTCGATTGGTCAAAGCACCATCGATTTGATTGATCGTGATGTGGACGCTTATGACATCGTCGCTCTGACCGGCGGTGCGAATGTTAAGCGTTTGGCTGAAGACGCCCAGCGTTTGCGCGCGGACGTCGCGATTACTGCCTACGAAGAATGCCTGCCGGAACTGCGCCACGCTTTGGCCGGCACCGGTGTCGAAGCGGCGGCGGGGCAGGCAGCGTTGGACGAGGCCGCGTCCAGGCCGGCTGACTGGGTCATGTCAGCGATCGTCGGTGCCGCGGGGCTGGCACCGGGGCTCGAGGCGCTGAAACAAGGTGCTACGCTGGCACTCGCCAACAAGGAAACGCTGGTTTGTGCCGGTAAATTGGTGTTGGAAACTGCCAAAGCTCACAATGCAAGTCTGCTGCCGGTCGACAGCGAACACTCGGCGGTGTTTCAGGCGTTGGTTGGCGAGGATATTGAAGCGGTCGAACGAGTCATTATTACGGCAAGTGGTGGAGCGTTTCGAGACTGGTCGATGGAAGACCTGAAGCAGGCGACAGTGGAACAGGCTTCACGGCATCCGAACTGGAATATGGGTCAGCGGATTACCATTGATAGCGCCTCCATGTTCAACAAGGCGCTTGAACTTATCGAAACAAGAGAGTTTTTCGGTGTTGACCCATCGCAGATCGAAGTCGTCGTCCATCCAGAATCCATGGTGCACGCTTTGGTTGGGTTTCGTGACGGCGCATTGATGGCGCACTTGGGAGCGCCTGACATGCGCCACGCCATCGGTTATGCATTGCATTGGCCGGAACGACGCGAATTGCCAGTTGATCGTCTGGATCTGACAAAACTTGAGCGGTTGCATTTTCGTCAACCGGACGAAACGCGGTATCCCGCACTTCGACTGGCGCGCGAAGTGATGGAACGAGGGGGCTTGGCAGGCGCTGTTTTCAATGCGGCTAAAGAGCGAGCCTTGGATCTCTTCATAGCGCGCAAAGTCGGGTTTCTGGAGATGGCTGCCATCGTTGAAAGCGTTCTTGACAGATTTGAGGGCGCTTCAGGTCTTATTGACGCCCCAATGACCCTTGATAACGTTAAGCAAACAGACCATCTGGCACGTAGGTGGACAGATGACGCGATGCTGAAACGAGCAGGATAAAAACTTGGATATCATCACTCTGATCCCGCAATTTGGCGGATTTATGTATACGATTCTGGCCTTTGTCGTGGCGCTGTCTGTTATTGTGGCCGTGCACGAATATGGCCACTATATCGTTGGCCGTTGGACCGGCATACACGCCGAAGTGTTTTCCCTGGGTTTCGGACCGGTCTTGTGGAGTCGGATGGACAAGCATGGCACGCGTTGGCAGATCGCGGCCCTGCCATTTGGTGGCTACGTCAAATTCCTGGGGGATGCCAACGCGGCATCGGGCAAGGATGGCGAGTCAATGGCCGAGATCTATCGCAACAATCCGGATGATATCCGCCACACCATGCACGGCGCACCGCTTTGGGCGCGTACAGCAACTGTTGCCGCTGGGCCGGTCTTCAATTTTATTATGTCGATAATCGTATTCGGTTTGATATTCATGTTTCAGGGGCAGGCCAAAAGCCCCCTGACTGTGGGAGAATTGTTCCCGTTGCCGAACACGGTTCAAGAGTTGCGGATCGGCGACGAAATCAGAGCAATCAATGGAGTAGATACACCGGATTTCGACCAAAGCGCCCAATGGTCCGGATTTGTCGACAGCCTGCCTGAGTCCGCGTCTTTGGACTACACGGTTCTACGGGATGGACAAGAACTGGTTGTCAAAGGTCCTTGGCTGTTTCCACCTTTGATTCAACAAGTTGCCCCGCGCAGCGCGGCGATGGACATTGAGTTGGAACCGGGGGACGTTATTCTGTCCGTTGATGGCGATCCGATCTTTGCCTTTTCTCAATTGAAAGAGCGCGTCGAAACGTCCGATGGACGCGTATTGCTGTTGGATGTCTGGCGGGACGGGCAAACGCACGAGTTCGCGTTGGCACCCAGGCGTACGGATGAGCCGCAACCCGAAGGCGGGTTTGTCACGCACTGGCGGATTGGGATTGTTGGCGGGATGATGCTGGAGCCTGCCACCGAACCAACCGGTTTTCTGACAGCACTCGGCAACGGCGCTGCACAGACGATGAGAATTGTCGAAGGGTCATTGTCTGGCATATGGCACATGATCACTGGTGCGATCAGCACCTGCAATATTTCCGGACCGATCGGTATTGCGGAAACATCCGGCGCCATGGCCAGCCAGGGGGCGCAAAGTTTCATTTGGTTCATCGCTGTTTTGTCGACCGCAGTTGGAATGCTGAATCTGTTCCCGATCCCGGCGTTGGATGGGGGGCATCTGGTGTTTTATGCCTACGAAGCCATTGCCGGACGTCCACCCAGTGATGCGGCGTTGAAGGTGTTGATGGGGGTCGGGATCACGTTGATCCTGTCATTGATGGTGTTTTCCCTTAGCAATGACTTGTTCTGCTGAGTAAATGGAACAGTGGCGATACGCCTCAATTCCGCCTCAGTAATGCCTCATTCCAAAGCTAGGCTGGCTCAACTGAACCACATCATTCTGTCGATCAAACCATGATTCATTCTCTGCAAACTTCGTATCGCGGCATCAGCCTCATCATGTCTTTGAACTGGGATAGGTTTCTCAGTTTTGGAGCGATTGCGCTGGCACTAGCGGCAGGAGCGTATGTGCTGAGCCTCTGATTCTTTGTTATGAGCAATCCCGAACCGCGCGACCTTTTGGTCGCGCTTTGCTTTTGTGGTTTTGACAACATGCAGATATCCCGGTAGTGACCATTCTAGGGCCACAAAAACTTGGATTGATAACATGAGTGACGGCAGAGGCGCGCGCACATCCTGCGATCGAAACACGGTGCATAGCTATATCTTGTTGCGCGCTGTACTTTCTATTTTTCTGGTCTTTGCTGCGGCCAGTTTCTCTACAACCGGGGCCGCACTGGCGCAAACATACACTTTCAACTCGATCCAGGTCGAAGGCAATCAGCGTATTGATGACACAACCGTTGTTTCGCGTGCCGGCATAGAACGGGGGCAGGAAGTGACCGCTGGACAGTTGAATGACGCCTTTCAGCGTCTGCTTGACAGTGGTGTTTTTGAGACAGTCGAACTCACGCCTCGTGGCAATACCTTGGTTATTTCGGTCAAAGAAAACCCGACGATCAACAAGATCAGTTTCGAAGGCAATCGACGCATCAACGACGACCGTTTGCAGGAAGTGATCCAGTCCGAGTCGCGCAGGGTGTTCACACCCGAACAGGCTGAAAAAGACGCAAATTTGATTGCCGAGATTTACTCGGCACAGGGGCGGGTCGCGGCAACTGTCGTTCCAAGGATCATCAGGCGCAGCGATAACCGCGTCGATCTGGTTTTCGAAATCGCCGAGGGCGATACGATCGAGATCGAAAGAGTTAGCTTTGTTGGCAACCGCGTTTATTCCGACCGCCGCTTGCGCAGGGTTCTGGAAACCAAGCAGGCCGGTCTTTTACGGGCCTTTTTCCGCTCGGATACCTTCATTGCGGATCGCATTGAGTTTGACAAACAAGTGCTTCGCGATTTCTACCTGTCGCGCGGATATGTTGATTTCCGCGTCAACAGCGCCAACGTGGAATTCACCCGTGAACGCGATGCGTTCTTTCTGGTCATGAACGTGACAGAGGGCCAGCAGTTCAAGTTCGGCAATGTTTCGGTGGTTAGCGAAATCCCTGGTGTTGATGCGGCACCATATCAGGCTGCGCTGAAGATCAAGCCGGGTGTGATTTATTCACCATCGCATGTTGAGAACTCGTTAGTTCGGTTGGAGAGGCTTGGTCTGAAGCAGGGAGTGGACTTTCTGCGTGTCGAGCCTCGCGTGAATCGGAACGATAGAAATTTGACGCTGGATGTCACCTTCGCACTGGTCAAAGGACCGCGCATCTTTGTCGAGCGGATCGACATTGAGGGGAATACCACAACACTTGATCGCGTGATCCGCCGGCAGTTCGACACCGTGGAAGGTGATCCATTCAACCCGCGTGAAATCCGTCAAAGCGCAGAACGAATTCGCGCTTTGGGTTTCTTTTCGACCGCTGACGTTGAGACCCGCGAAGGAACGTCACCAAGTCAGGTAATTGTTGACGTGGACGTTGAAGAACAGCCAACTGGTTCGCTCAACCTTGGTGGCAGCTACTCGATTTCGGATGGTTTTGGTGTTGCGGTCGGCCTTCAGGAAACCAACTTCCTTGGGCGCGGTCAAACACTTGGCCTGACCTTGTCGACCGCACAGGACTCTGAGCAATATGCAATCAATTTCTCGGAACCATATCTGTTGGGCCGTCGTTTGCGGTTCGACCTGGGTTTGGGTTTGGCCAGGCAAAACTCGAGCTTTGCGAACTATGACACCAAGCGTGTTTTCTTCAATCCGTCCCTGAGTTATGCGATCGGCGAGCTTTCTACGCTTACCCTGCGCTACAGTTGGGATGATAGCGAAATGATCTCGCGGGAAGATCAGGCTGTCGGTAGTGTTATTCAGTCGGAAATCAATCAGGGTGAATTGACTTCGAGCTCATTGGGCCTGTCATACACCTATGACAGCCGTATTGGCGGTTTGAACCCGAATGCCGGTGTGCTGTTCCAGGTTGGTGTAGATGCAGCCGGTTTGGGTGGTGACAATGAATACATCAAAACCACTGCCAGGGCTGTTGCTCAGCAAAGGGTTCTGAATGAAGAAGTGACGCTGCGCGCCGACTTGGAAGTAGGGGCTCTTTCCTGGAGTGGGGACAACTTTAGCCGTACTATCGACCGCTTCATCCTGGGGCCCAACACGTTCCGCGGTTTTGAACCAGCCGGGATCGGGCCGCGCGATCTGTCCAACGGCCAGGATGACGCCATTGGAGGCAACTATTACTGGGTCGCGCGTTTCGAGGCGGATTTCCCGTTGGGATTGCCGGAGGAGCTTGGGCTGCGTGGCGGTGTGTTTTATGATGTGGGGAACCTCTACAATCTGGACAACGTGAATACGGCTGGCGGCAATATCGTTGGGGCGGATGGCTCGGTTCGCCATGTGATCGGGTTGTCATTCCTTTGGACTACAGGTTTCGGGCCGCTACGCTTCAATTTCTCAAAGGCACTCAAAAAGGAAGACTTCGACAAGGAGCAGAGCTTTGACCTGACAATTCAGGCACGGTTCTGAGGCCGAATGAACACCTATGTTCGCCAGTTTCTGACACAAGGCCCGATTTGGGCCTTGTGTTTGTTTCTGGTTCACTACTCTCCCTTCCCAGTCAATGCGCAACAGCTCGGTTTGCCCGAGAAAGACATCCTTACGATATCCAGTGAAAAACTCTTTTCTGAATCGGCTTTCGGGCGGCGGGTTATCGAGGAGATTGAGGCAGAAGGAGCGATGCTCGCCGCCGAGAACGAACGGATCATCGCCGACCTGAGCCGCGAAGAAAAAGAACTGACCGAACTGCGTCGTGACATGGAACCCGATGCGTTTCGCGAACTGGCGGATGCATTTGACAATAAGGTCCAATCACACCGGGATGGGCAAAAGGCGAAACTGGATGCGCTTACAGCGAGAACGGATCGAGCGCGGGCCATGTTTCGAGAGTTGGTAAGACCTGTTCTTGCCCGCCTCATGCAGGATACCGGGGCAGGAGTGATCCTGGAACGCTCGAATGTGTTTTTAAGCTCGGACGCAACGGATATCACCGATTTGGCAATCGCCCGTATCAATGCCGCGATTGGTGACGGGCGAGAGTTGGAAAACCGCGATACGGAGTAGGTACGCTTGCCCTAACCGAACTGTATTGCTAACCACGCATGAAAGACATCCAGAACAGGAAAATCGCGCCATGACCACGGAAACCAAGAGTGCAGACATCCAGCTGATTCAGCGTATTCTGCCGCATCGCTATCCGTTTCTGCTGGTCGACAAGGTTGTCGATATCAAGGGCTACCACTCGGCAGTGGGCATCAAGAACGTCACAATGAACGAGCCGCATTTTCAGGGACATTTCCCCGGAACCCCGATTATGCCCGGCGTGACGATTGTCGAGGCGATGGCACAGACGGCAGGGGTAATGCTGGGGGTCGGCATGAACGTCATCGACAGCGAACTGCTGATTTATTTCATGAATATCGACAAGTGCAAATTCCGGCGCAAGGTTGTGCCAGGCGACGTATTGGAAATGCATGTCGAAACCGTGCGCGGCAAGGTTGGTGGCAAGATTTTCAAGTTCAGCGGACGCGCAACCGTGGATGGAGAAGTGGCTGCCGAAGCCGAGTTTTCGGCTTATGTCGATTGGGATATGGAAAAAACGACATGAGCCGTGTTCACCCCAGCGCTATTGTTGAAGACGGCGCAGCCATCGGTCGGGACTGTGTGATTGGTCCTTTTTGCTATGTTGGGCCGCAGGTCAACTTGGCTGATCGGGTAGAGTTAAAATCCCATGTCGTTGTCACCGGTGAAACCTCGATCGGAGAAGATACCGTCATCTTCAATTTCGCGGTGATTGGTGAAATCCCACAGGATTTGAAGTTCCAGGGCGAAAATACGCGGCTGGAAATCGGCAAACGAAACCGCATCCGCGAGCATGTCACTGTCAATTCCGGCACCGTGGGTGGCGGCGGTGTTACCAGGATCGGCGATGATTGTTTGTTGATGGCGGGTGTCCACGTGGCTCACGACGTGCAGATCGGCAACCGTGTCATCATGGTCAATCACGCAGGTGCGGCTGGTCACTGTATCATCGAAGATGACGTGATCGTGGGTGGTATCTCGGGATTGCATCAATGGGTGCGCGTCGGTCGGGGCGCGATTATCGGAGCGCTTACAATGGTTCCCAATGACGTGATCCCTTACGGATTGGTTCAGGGGCCACGTGGGGTACTTGATGGTCTCAATCTGGTTGGGCTCAAGCGACGTGGCGTTCCACGCGAGGATATTTCCGCGCTGCGTGCAGCGTTTCGTGAGCTTTCCGAGGGTGGGGGGACGTTCATGGAGCGCGCCAAACGCGTTGGAGAAACGAGTCACAGCGAATACGTGCAAAGGATCGTTGATTTCGTGACCGGCGATACCGACCGCTCCTTCCTGACGCCGGGAAAATGACCTCATGTTGGCACTGATCGCAGGAACTGGTGCCTTGCCGGACGAGTTGGTGGCCAGATTGCCCGAGCGCCCTCTGATATGCGCGTTGGAGGGGTTCGAACCTGACCAAATGCCGGTCGACAAGTTGTTCCCTCTAGAGCAGTTGGGAAGTTTTATTGCCGATCTCTTGGCCCAGGGCGTGACCGAGGTTTGTATGGCGGGTACAGTACGCCGACCGGTAATCGATCCCAAGCGGATCGATGCGCAAACTCTTCCGCTTGTGCCGGTTCTTCAGCGAGCGATCATGTCCGGCGATGACGGTGCATTGCGGGCAGTTATCGGTATCTTCGAGGATTCAGGGTTGCAGGTGCGGGCCGCGCACGAGCTTGCCCCGGATATTCTGCCGCCTTTGGGGTGTTTGACGGATGCGTTACCATCCGATGAAGATTTGGCGGATGCCGATCGGGGTGCGGGCATTCTGAGGGCAATGAGTGCAGCGGATATCGGCCAGGCCTGCGTCGTTCTGCATGGGCAAGCATTGGCAATAGAAGGCGTGTTTGGCACAAACTGGATGCTGGAGTCGTTGACGCAACGTCCTGATGCGGGTGGTGGTGTCCTGTTCAAGGCACCGAAACCGGATCAGGACCGGCGGGTCGATTTGCCTGTCATTGGCCCTGACACTGTAACCGCTGCTGTTGTGGCTGGACTGTCTGGTATCGTGATCGAAAAAGGCGGGGTTATGGTTCTGGATCGTAAAACCGTGGTCGAAGAATGCAACCGCCTTGGCCTGTTCCTGCTGGTGCGGGAGCGTGCGGTCTGATGCGGGTCTTCCTGCTGGCTGGTGAACCATCCGGTGACCGGTTGGGCGGGGCCCTGATGGAGGGCCTGAAAACTCTCGACCCTGGGATGGAGTTCGATGGGATTGGCGGCCCCCTGATGGAGGCGAATGGCCTGGTCAGTCGGTTTCCCATGGCGGAACTCAGTGTCATGGGCTTGGTAGAGGTTCTTCCGAAGTTCTTTCATCTCAAACGTCGTATCGCCGAGACTGCACAGGCGGTATTGGACACCAAGCCGGACGTCATGATCACCATCGACAGCCCGGATTTTTCGCTGCGTGTGGCAAAACGGGTCAAAGCAGAAAGCGACATTCGCACAGTTCACTATGTGGCCCCCAGCGTCTGGGCCTGGCGGCCTGGACGGGCAGGCAAGATGGCAAAGGTCATTGACCACGTTCTGGCTTTGTTACCGTTCGAGCCGCCCTTCATGGAGCGTGCAGGGATGGAGTGCGATTTCGTCGGGCATCCGGTCGTCAGCGAACCTGTCGCCACTGCTGAAGACGTTGCCGAATTTCGAGCCGCCTATGATCTGGGCGAAGCTCCGCTTCTGCTGGTGCTGCCTGGTTCACGTCGCGGCGAAATAGATAGGCTGGCTCCCATATTCGGCGAAGCGCAACGGTTGTTTCTGAAAGATAAGCCGGAAATGCGTGTAGTGGTCCCGGTGGTGGCCCACATGGCCGAGCACGTAGCCACCCAAATAACGGACTGGCCAGGAAAGCCGGTCATTTTGGATCCACGTAAAACCGACGCGGTTCAGGCCGGGGCCTATAAACGCGCGAGTTTTGCTGCCGCCGAACTGGCGCTGGCCGCATCTGGGACTGTTTCGTTAGAGTTGGCCGCTCAGGCCACACCGATGGTAATTGCATATAAACTCAGTTGGCTGACACAGAAATTGGCCGAAAGAATGGTCAATCTTGATACTGTTACGTTGGTCAATCTGGTGAGTGAAAGTCGCACGGTTCCGGAATGTCTGGGACCGGCCTGCCAGCCGTCGGAAATCGCCGACCAATTGCGACAGGTGCATTCCAATCCGCGATCTCAGGCCGACGCGATGAGAGTCACGATGGAACGTCTGGGACGAGGTGGCGAAGCGCCGGGTCTCCGGGCGGCACGGGCCGTTCTGGAGCGAATGAAGAGGTAAGGGTTCGGTTTGCCTTTTGAATCAGCCTCTGTAGTCTTCAACCAGATTCTAGCCACGTTGGAGGACTTCGCCACGGATCTGTCGCAAACTTTTCGGTGGTTCAAAGCCAACGCTCAGGTTGGGTGTATTCATCCTGTGAGTTCCGCAAATTGACGGAATCCGTTTGTCGAAGGTCCGAGTTGACCGTTTCGGATCATGTTGGCCACCTCGATGCCCGCGAGTGTTGCTGATGCTGAGATGAAGCTTTTGAACCCGAGCACAGGTCTCGTGAGCCGCTTTATGAAACGATGATCCCGCTCGACGATGGTGTTGAGGTACTTCGATCTGACGGTGTCGATCTTGACAGGTATCTGCAACCGCCTGAAAATCTTGTTCACTCCCTTGAACCCGGCGGCGTTACTACGACTTTCGTCAATTGTGGTCCGTTTTTTTGGGGCGCCATTATGAAACAGGGCGTTGGCGAAGAATTTCATTGCAGCTTTCGTGTCGCGCTTTTGTTGACAGCATTAAATCAAGGGTTTGACCGTCACCGTCGACGGCCCGGTATAAATAAACCCAGTCACCACGAGCTTTCACGTCGACCTCATCCATGCGCCACGTTTCCGCTGTCCTGATCTTCCTTTTCGGCGCTATCTGATCGACCTGAGGGGAGAGCTTCACGACCCAGCGGTTCAGCGTCGCATGATCAACCGACACGCCACGTTCCGCCAAAATCTCTTCCAAGTCACGGTGCAGGACGCCGCCCCGGACATGGAAATAGACCGCGAACAAGATGACCAATTGCGGATAGTGTGCACCTTTTACGTTGATCATTGGCATGCCTGAACAGTGCCGCAGTCAAATCAACTGTCGGATCAAACCGCGCGAAGGTGCAATACGCCGGCCAGAGTATGCGACAGATCCGGAAAAGCTGAAAAGGACCACACCGGGTCAGTCCTCAGCGGGAACTTACGCAATTCAATAACCGCGCCAGATCCAACCGCCGCCAAAGATGCGGCTGCCGCCCGTTTCATAAAATACACAGGCTTGTCCGGGTGAAATTCCTTCCTCGGGCGTCAATAGCTCGACTTCGGCGGTCGTGCCCGAAAGCGGGCGCAGGATGGCTTCTCGTGGTGGGCGGGTCGACCGGACCTTGACGGACATATGCCATTCAGAGCGCGAAGTGAAAGGGTCATCGCCAAGCCAGTTGATTTCCCGCACGGGTACAGTGCGGGTTGCAAGCAGGTCTTTCGGGCCAACCACCACGTGTTTTTTGTCCACGTCAAGTCGGACCACATAAAGTGGCTCTTCAAGTCCGCCAATTCCCAAGCCTCTGCGCTGGCCGATCGTATAGTGGATAACACCGTTGTGCTGGCCCAGCGCTCGCCCGTCGGCATGGACAATCTCGCCCGGTTCTGCTGCTCCGGGGCGGAGTTTCTCGATCACACTTGCATAATTTCCATTTGGAACGAAACAGATGTCCTGACTGTCCGGTTTATCCGCAACCGCCAGACCATATTGCGCCGCCATTTCCCGTGTCGCGTTCTTTGATGGCAGATGCCCCAGCGGAAATCGCAGAAAGTCCAACTGTTCCGGCGTGGTGGAAAAAAGGAAATAGGATTGGTCCCTGTTTGCGTCTTCGGCGCAATGAAGCTCTGCACCTCCAGGTCCCATCTTGCGTTGAATATAGTGGCCGGTTGCCATGCAATCGGCTTCAAGATCTTTTGCCGTCTCCAGCAAATCCTTGAACTTTACCCGTTCGTTGCAACGAATGCAGGGCACCGGCGTAGCCCCAGCCAGGTAACTGTCGGCGAATTCGTCGATGACGGCGTCTTTGAAAATGTTCTCATAGTCGAGAACATAGTGAGGAAATCCACGTTCCTCGGCCACACGGCGGGCGTCATGGATATCGATCCCGGCGCAGCACGCGCCCTTTTTGGCCAATGCTGCACCGTGGTCATATAGCTGGAGTGTCACGCCGACGACGTCATAGCCCTGATCTGCCAGATAGGCCGCAACTACGGAGCTGTCCACGCCGCCGGACATCGCGACCACAACACGAGTCTCCGAAGGCGGTTTGGCAAAGCCAAGAGAGTTGAGTGGGGTCTCGTGATCCAGAGCCATCAGAGCAATTCCAGTCCGGGTTTAGAAAGACCGGCAGAATATAGGAAAATCCTAGATACTCTCAAGAGGCGGTTTCACCTGAAGTTAAGTAGGCTGGGAAAAACTGGTGTATGACCAGATTGAGGAGCAGGCGATGTATTTGCATAAAGTCCAAGGTCCGCGTTCCGTTACCTTGCCGGATGGATCGATTCTGTCACGCGCTGACTTGCCGCCCGACGATACAACGCGCTGGGTCGCGTCCAGGAAAGCTATGGTCGTGCGTGCTGTCTTATATGGCCTCGTTACCATGTCCGAAGCGCAAAAGAAATACGGCCTGAGTGATGAGGAAATGAAAGGCTGGATTGCCGCAATTGCCGATCACGGAATCGACGCGTTGAAAGTGACAGCAATCAAAAAATATAGACAACCTAAAGGAGAAAGATAATATTTAAATCATCAGTAACGAGAGATTAACCATTCTTGATCAGGTTCGGTTTGAAGTTGGAGCAAGATTGAAGCGGAGAGATAGTAATGCGCATACTACTTGTTGAGGATGATCCTACGACCTCTAAAAGTATCGAGCTGATGCTGACGCATGCGAATCTGAATGTCTATGCCACCGATCTCGGGGAAGAGGGGATCGATCTGGCCAAGCTTTATGATTACGATCTTATTCTTTTGGATTTGAACTTGCCGGATATGACCGGGCACGAAGTTCTTCGTCAGTTGCGTATAGCTCGGGTGGAGACGCCAATTCTGATCTTGTCAGGAGCGGATGACACGGAAAGCAAAATCAAAGGCTTCGGGTTTGGCGCTGACGACTATCTGACCAAACCGTTTCATCGGGAAGAATTGGTGGCGCGTATCCACGCCATTATTCGCCGCTCCAAGGGGCATTCCCAATCGATTATCCGAACGGGGCGGGTTTCAGTCAACTTGGACGCAAAGACTGTCGAGGTAGATGAAAAGTCGGTTCATCTGACTGGCAAGGAATATCAAATGTTGGAATTGCTGAGTTTGCGAAAAGGAACCACCCTGACCAAGGAGATGTTTCTTAACCATCTTTATGGTGGGATGGACGAGCCGGAGTTGAAAATCATCGATGTATTCATTTGCAAGCTGCGCAAGAAGCTGAGCAATGCGACCGGCGGAGAAAACTATATCGAAACGGTTTGGGGGCGTGGTTACGTCCTTCGCGATCCGCAAACCAGACCGCTCGACAATGTCAGATTGGCTGTCAACGCCTGAACGTTTGAAAATACCGTCCCTGAGGTCCCGGACGGAAACGCCACTCACGACACGGCACATCTGGACCTGAACATGGCCTCGCCCTATCACTGGTGATCAAGATCGAGCAACAGGGCGGGGCCATGAACGACACTCTACCGGTGGAAAAATTGACCCGGGCTCAGGCCCAGGAAGAACTGGCGCGTCTTTCGGCCCTGTTACACCGGGCGAACGAACTCTATCATGTTCTCGACGCACCAGAGATTTCCGATGCGGAATACGATGCTCTAAAGCGCCGCAATTCGGAAATCGAAGCCCGGTTCCCGGGGCTCAAGCGTATGGACAGCCCGACTGAGTTGATCGGCGCGAGGGCAAGCGACGGGTTTGCCAAGGTTACCCACGCGGTTCGGATGCTGTCGCTGGGAAATGCATTCGACGACGACGATGTGACAGATTTCGACCGTTCAATCCGAAAATACCTCGGAGTAGGTGACGAGACGTCACTCAGCTATACTGCGGAACCAAAGATAGACGGGCTGTCCTTGTCCTTGCGCTATGAGAACGGAGACCTGGTTCAGGCTGCAACGCGGGGTGATGGAGAGATCGGTGAAAATGTCACTGCGAATGCCCGGACGGTCCCGGACATCCCGCACCGACTGAACGGTGCTCCCGCCGTTCTTGAAGTGCGAGGTGAAGTCTACATGTCGCATGCCGATTTCGAGGCGCTCAATGCGCGTCAGGCGGAAGTCGGGGGCAAGCTTTTTGCCAACCCACGCAACGCAGCCGCCGGGTCGCTGCGGCAACTGGATGCCGAGATCACGCGCGCACGCCCCTTGCAGTTCTTTGCCTATTCCTGGGGTGAGGTGTCTGAACCACTGGGCGATACTCAGATGCGCGCAATTGGACGGTTGGATCAGTTGGGGTTTCAGACCAACCCGTTGACCCGACTTTGTGAAACGACCAGGGACATGATTGCGCACTACCGCGAGATCGAGGCGCAGCGGGCGACCTTGGGTTACGATATCGACGGTGTGGTCTATAAGATTAATGATCTTTCCCTGCAGGCGCGATTGGGATTCCGTTCGACAACACCCCGTTGGGCGATTGCGCATAAATTCCCTGCCGAACTCGCTTGGACCCGATTGGAATCAATCGACATTCAGGTAGGCCGGACCGGCGCGCTCAGCCCAGTGGCGCGCCTGTCACCGGTGACGGTTGGCGGTGTAGTCGTCTCGAACGCAACATTGCACAACGAAGACTACATTGCCGGTCGGGATGCCAAGGGAGGATCCATTCGCGGTGGCAAGGACATTCGCGTGGGCGACTGGGTGCAGGTCTACCGCGCGGGAGACGTGATTCCCAAAGTGGCAGATGTCGATCTTGCCAAACGTCCGGCCGGGGCCGAGCCTTTTGTTTTTCCGCTCAGGTGTCCGGAATGTGGCAGCGACGCAATCCGCGAGGACGGGGATGCAGTCCGCCGCTGTGTGGGGGGTATAATTTGCCCTGCACAAGCCGTCGAAAAGCTGAAGCATTTTGTTTCGCGCAAGGCGTTTGACATCGAGGGGCTAGGGGCCAAGCAGATTGAAATGTTTTACGACGATCCCGATTTGCCGGTGAAAACTCCGGTCGACATCTTCACGCTGCACGATCGGGATGCGGCCAACCTGACCAAACTCGCCAAGCGAAAAGGTTGGGGTGCACAGAGTGCCGCAAACCTCTGGGCGGCGATTGATGAAAAACGTACCATACCCTTCGGACGCCTACTGTTTGCCCTGGGTATCCGGCATGTCGGCGAGGCAGCGTCGAACTTGATTGCCAACCACTACAGCACCTGGCCGGAGTTCGAGCGTTCGATTACTGCGGCCGCTGGTTTCGAGGGACCGGATTGGGAAAACCTGTTGAGCATTGACGGTGTCGGAGAGGTCATGGCGCGGGCGCTGGTCTCGGCCTTTGCACAACCGGCAGAGCGTGAAACCATCGATGCTCTGGTGGCCCAGCTTACGGTGTTGGATGCGAAACGCCCCGATACATCCGGCAGCCCCGTAGCCGGGAAAACTGTGGTGTTTACCGGCACTTTGGAAAAGATGACACGTGCCGAAGCCAAAGCGCGGGCCGAAGCGCTGGGGGCTAAGGTTGCCGGATCGGTCAGCAAGAAAACGGATCTGCTTGTCGCCGGGCCCGGTGCCGGATCAAAGGCAAAAAAAGCCGCCGAACTCGGTATCGAGACGCTGGACGAAGACGGTTGGCTGCAGCTGATCGAAAGCGCATGAAGGGGCGACCAGAACAGCTTTTCCCGCTTTTTGCCGGGGTGGAGACGCTGGAAGGAGTGGGGCCGAAAACAGCGCAGCTTTTCGGCCATCTCGACATCGAGACGCCGAGGGATCTGTTGTTTTCCTTGCCTTATGCCGTAGTTGACCGTCGGCGCCGGGATACGATCAAAGGGGCAGAGTTCCCGTCTACGCTGACTGTTGAAATCACAGTGGGCGCGCATCGGCCTCCACGAACCAAGGGAGGAGCCTACCGAATCCATGTCGAGGATTCACAAACAGATTTTCAACTGGTCTTCTTTCATGCCCGCGGTGACTATCTGAAAAAGATCCTTCCCCAAGGTGCGCGCCGCGTCGTGTCAGGCAAGCTGGAACTGTTCGACGGCATGGCGCAAATGGTGCACCCGGATCATATGTTGCCGGTAGAAGAGGCAGACGATATTCCGGATTTCGAACCGGTTTATCACCTTACGCAGGGTGTGACGCAAAAGACGGCCTTCAAGGCCGCGCAAAGCGCTTTGGCGCGGACACCGGACCTGTCGGAATGGATTGATCCGGCTCAGTTGGCCAAGGAGGGCTGGCCCAACTGGCAGGCGGCAATAAGGGCAGCACATGAACCCAGCGGGCTGGATGACGTGGTTCCCACCGCTCCGGCCCGCGCACGGCTGGCCTATGACGAATTGCTTGCTCATCAGTTGACTTTGGCGCTTGCCCGTCAGCGCGAGCGAAAGTCGCGCGGATTGATCAGTGTCGGAACAGGCATTCTGCAATCCAAGGTTTTGGGCAGTCTCCCGTACCGGCCTACAGGCGCGCAAGTGCGAGCCATGGAAGAAATCGCCGCAGACATGGCTGCACCAACTCGCATGAACCGTCTGTTGCAGGGGGACGTCGGGGCAGGCAAGACCCTGGTGGCGTTCATGGCGTTGTTGCTCGCGGTCGAGGCGGGCGGGCAAGGCGCAATGATGGCTCCGACCGAGATTCTTGCCCGGCAACATCTCGAAGGGTTGCGCCCATTGGCAGAAGACGCCGGCGTGGTGCTGGAGATCCTGACCGGTCGTGACAAAGGGGCAGAGCGCAAGGCCAAACTGGAGGCGCTCAAACGAGGTGACATTCACATTCTCGTCGGTACACACGCCGTGTTCCAAAGCGACGTGACGTTTCATGATCTTCGCCTCGCCATCGTCGACGAGCAGCATCGATTTGGTGTACGACAACGGATGGAACTGGCAGAAAAGGGTATCGCGGCAGATGTTCTGGTGATGACCGCAACGCCCATTCCGCGCAGCCTTGCACTCGCGCAGTACGGCGACATGGATGTTTCGGTTCTGGACGAAAAGCCACCGGGACGGAAGCCGATCAAAACGGCCATCATCAGTACCCAACGGCTGGACGATGTGGTGGACCACTTGCGCCGAGCCATTGCCGAAGGCCGCCAATGCTACTGGGTGTGTCCACTTGTTGACGAATCCGAAGTATCGGACCTGACCGCGGCCGAAGACCGCTTCAAACGTCTGCGTGCGGTGTTGGGCGATGGCGTGGTCGGGTTGGTGCATGGTCAAATGCCGCCAGCCGAAAAGGACGAGGCGATGGCCGCGTTTCAGGGGGGTGACACCAAGGTACTGGTGGCAACCACGGTGATCGAAGTTGGGGTGAACGTCCCGAATGCGTCGATCATGGTAATAGAGCGGGCCGAGATATTCGGCCTCGCACAATTGCATCAACTTCGCGGCCGTGTTGGACGTGGCGAGGCCGACTCGACCTGTTTGCTCATGTATCAGTCACCGCTGAGCGAAGGGGGCCGCAGACGTCTGGAGGTTCTGCGCGAGACTGAAGATGGGTTCAGGATTGCCGAAACGGACCTGCAAATGCGCGGCGCCGGAGATCTGATCGGAACCGCACAATCGGGGCTTCCCAAGTTCCGGATCGCGGACCTTGAGCGTCAAGCCGGCTTGATGGCGGTTGCGCAATCTGACGCTCGTTCGCTCCTGTTTTCAGACCCAGACTTGACGTCGGAACGGGGCAGGGCAGCTCGTGTTCTTTTGTGGCTGATGAAACAGGATCAGGCGATCCGTTTGATTTCAGTGGGTTAGGCAAAGAATCCCTTAAAGTTCACAAATGTTCTCAAAAAGTTCTTTACAGACCCGATGAAAAATGAGAACAAAAGGTCAACAAAGGATTAAACCTGACCGGAGGTGAGAGCATGCTGAAGCAGATCAAGACCGCATTGAACCGTTCGCAGGAAACGCTGCTGCAAGACGCTGTTGGCGCCGCTTCCCTGGTTGTGATGCTGATGGTTGCGCTCCACCTGCCCGGAGGTTTCTGACCCTTTCTGCCTGCGATCTCGTGCCGGCCGCCTGCATCTTTATCCCCATTTGGATGCCTGGGTAACGACCTGTCCCAAGACCCTTGAGAGGCCATGCCTCGGCCTCGAACTGGCTATCCGGATCCCTCGCGAGACACGCACAACCTGCCGCCGCCCTCTCCGCCCGGGAGGAGCGGCGGTTTTTTTCAAAGCTGGCCGGTCTCGAAGATATCAAGAAGAGCTGACAAAACGGAATGAGCGGCGACCGACGCCAGGATCATCCCCATCACGCGACTGACAATGGCCGATCCTGCGTGGCCGATCAGGCGAATGATCGGATCGGCCAAGAGCATCATGACGAACGCAATGGCGATCACCGTCAGCATGACCGCCGCCGTGATGGTTTGGTCGGCAACGCCGAACCTTGTGTTGTCGGTGAGGATGACAATCGCGAGCATTGCACCGGGAGAGGCAAGGGAAGGCACGGCAAGTGGGAATATGGCGGGATTTGGTTTCTGGATTTCCTCGGCGGTCTCTTCCTCTATCTGGCGCCGATCCGAGTTTGCCTTGCTCTCTCCAAAGATCATGGTGAGAGCGAACAGGAAAAGAATGATTCCACCTGCGACCTGGAACGAATTCAACCCTATATCCAGAGCTTCGATCAGCAATTGACCGAAGATCAGAAAAAACAAAAGGACCCCTGCACTCACAAGGGCGGCTTGAAATGCGGCCCATCGGCGCGCTCTGGCATCCAGCATTGCGGTCACGGCCACAAAAACAGGGATCGTACCAATGGGGTCGATAACCACCCAAAGGGTGACAAACGTCTCGAGAAGATCAGACATGAACTCCACCAACAAACTGGCCGCAGACTAGGCCGGTTTGTTCGCAAAATCCATGTTCATGCGCAATTGGCTTGCTCTGCCTTTGCCATTGCTTCTGCCGTGGCATCCAAAACCAAAAGGATTGAAGCGTGGCGATTTTTATAGTCGCGAGCTGGCATCAACACCTCCAGCCCATCAAAAGGGGCATCTGGTGCAGGTCCGTCGTTCTTGAGCATCGCCTTGAGTTGATCTCGGGCAGCTTCAACTTGTTGTCGCGTCGCGCCTATGATGGCGCCCCCTACGACCGATGCCGATGCCTGTCCCAATGCGCACGCTTTTACGTCCTGCCCAAAGTTGATGATTTTGCCGTCTTCGACCTTGATGTCGACTGTCACGGTTGATCCACAAAGGGGCGAACGCTTCTTGACTGTTGCGTCCGGGTGTTCCAGCCGTTCGAGATGCGGAATATCCGCCGCGAGCGCCAGTATGCGGCCGGAATAAAGCTTGATCAGATCGGTCTCGCCGGACATGGGTTTCCCTCGTGGTCTGTTCCCCATACATAGTGGCCGTGCTCCGGGATGCAAAAGGTTTTTGTCCATGATGTTCGATCCTTCTTCGCTGAAATACAACGATGCCGGCCTTGTTCCTGCAATAGCCCAGGATGAGGCATCAGGCGAAGTTCTGATGATGGCCTGGATGAATGCTGAGGCAGTTGCGAAGACGCTGGAAACAGGTCGCGTGACCTATTGGTCCCGATCGCGTCAGGCCTTCTGGGTCAAGGGTGAAAGTTCCGGCCACGTGCAGGAATTGGTGGATTTTCAGGTCGATTGCGATCGAGATTGCTTATTGGTGAAGGTCCGACAGACCGGCCCAGCCTGCCACACCAACCGGCGGAGCTGTTTCTATGTCGCAGTTCGGAACGGTGAAGAAGTGGAGTTGATGGCACCCGAGGCCTGACCTCAAAACCCGACCAAGGCCCGGATATCTTCCGGAGTCGCGCCGTCGTCGCGAAATTTTCCTATTGCTCGGGCATCATCACGCTTGGCCAGACGTTTGCCGAACTCATCACGGATCAGGCGGTGATGGTGATAGATCGGTGTTGGAACGCCCAAAAGTGTTTGCAAAAGAACGTGAATCCGGGTGGCTTCGAACAGATCCTCGCCCCTTGTGACATGAGTGATCTGTTGATCTGCATCGTCGACAACGACCGACAGGTGATAGGAGCTTCCCATGTTGCGCCTAACAAGGATGATGTCGCCAACACCAGCCAACAGGATGTCCGGTTCAAGTCGATGCAAACCGGTATGTTGCGGGCCGGTTTCCTGAAATGAACGACGATCAGTGCACGCCAGCGCCTTTGAGATATCAAGACGCAGAACATCATCGGGCCCGGTCTCCGAAATGGGTCGCGCGCGGCAAGTCCCCGGATAGATCCGCCCGTCAGGTCCGAATTGCGGTACGCCTTCTTGTGGCGCGCCCGCTGCGGCCTCGATGTCCGTGCGATTGCAGCGGCAGGGATAGACCACACCCTTGGAAATCAGGTGTTCCAGAGCTTGCCTGTAACGGGGCAGTCTGCTGCTCTGGCGCATGACGGGTTCTGGCCATGACAAGCCTAGCCAAAGCAGGTCGTCATAGATTTGGGTTTCCCAGTGCAGCCGGGATCGCGAGGTATCGATATCCTCGATCCTCAACAGGAATGTACCACCATTGTCGTGGGCCATGTCTCGGGCGATCAGGGCAGAAAAGGCGTGTCCCAAATGCAGAGGTCCGGTAGGTGAAGGGGCAAAGCGGGTCGTTATTGTCACGCTTTTTCAACAACGTATACTTCGGACTTCAGGTTCAATCCCGGAAGGTGCGTTCCATGTTCGCGGAACAATAGTCGTGCAGCACCCATATCAAGCCATTCGCTTAGGCGACCCGTATACGCACGATCCGCCAAAGCATGATCATTGAGCGAAAATGCGAGCAGACCACCCTTTGGCAACGCCTTCATGAGCAGGTCGAAAGTTGCAGGCGGAGCGGCGCCCACGCCCAGAACCCCGGCGGCGGTAATGGCCTTGTAAGATCCTTGAACGAGCGGGTTCGGATTGGTGATGTCGAAAGTTTTCAAATCGCGATAAACATTCTTGGCAGCTGCTCCCTCAAGCATCTTGGGGGTAGGATCCATGCCGTCGATGGTCTTGAATCCGACCCGTGACAAGGCAACGCCTGACAAACCTGTTCCGCATCCATAATCCAGAATCGGCGTGTCGGGTTCCGGGAGCTTCGACCAAAGCGCTTCAGCTATGCGGCCCGGTGTGACATAGCCGTTCTCCCCGATCTCCTCGTCATAGGTCGCGGCCCATTTCTGATAGTGCTCGCGCGTGGCTTCGGGCGACTGCAGATCGTAAGTGTTCTTCAGAAATTTCTCACTCATACCTGAACATTAGGCATGAGATTTCGCGTACGTCCAGTCAGGATTGCGCCAACCAATCCAGCCAGGCCGCTTTGGCCCGGTCAGTATAGGCCTTGTAACGATCCTTGCGGCCGCGGCGACCGCCTTTCAGACCGTCGACAAGGCGGAACAGGCCAAAATTCACGTTCATTGGCTGAAAGGTCTTGGCCTCGGCCCCGCCTGTAATGTGATGGATCAAGGCCCCCATCGCACTGTCCTGCGGAACTTGTGGAAGGTGATCGCCTAGGATTTCAGCTGCGGCGAAACGGCCAGCCAAAAGACCCATGGCGGCGCTCTCGACATAGCCTTCGACGCCCGTGATTTGCCCGGCAAAGCGGATGTTTGGCTGCGATTTCAACCGCATCTCGGAGTCTAGCAACGTGGGTGAATTGATGAACGTGTTGCGGTGAATTCCACCTAGCCGCGCAAAGCTGGCGTTTTCCAAACCCGGGATCAAGCGGAACACGTCAGTCTGGGCGCCGTATTTCATCTTGGTTTGAAAGCCAACGATATTGAATAAAGTTCCCAGCGCATTGTCGCGACGCAGTTGAACAACCGCATAGGGCTTTACATCCGGGTGGTGCGGGTTTGTCAGGCCAACCGGCTTCATTGGCCCGTGGCGCAAAGTCTCGCGCCCGCGTTCCGCCATGACTTCGATTGGCAGGCAGCCATCAAAGTATCCTGCCGTTTCACCTTCATGAAACTCGGTTTTGTCTGCGTCCAGCAGCGCATCGATGAACGCTTCGTATTGATCGCGATCCATCGGACAGTTCAGGTACGCAGTGCGCTCCTCTTCGGTATCGCCCTTGTCATAGCGCGACTGCATCCATGCCTGCGACATGTCTATGCTGTCGGCATAGACAATGGGGGCAATGGCGTCAAAAAAGGCCAGCGACTCGGCACCGGTTTTCTCCCTGATCGACGCTCCAAGTGTGGGCGAGGTCAGGGGGCCGGTCGCAAATATCCATGTGCCGCTGCCGGGCAGCGTTGTCACTTCCTCCTCAGAGATCGAGACGCGAGGATGCGCACGCAGCTTCGCCGTCACGGCCTCCGCAAACGGATCACGATCAACGGCCAGGGCCCCGCCGGCCGGCAGGCGATGCGCGTCTGCCGTAGTCATTATCAGGCCGTTCGCCGCGCGCATTTCCCAATGCAAAAGGCCAACCGCGTTCTGTTCGTCGTCATCCGAGCGAAACGAGTTGGAACAAACCATCTCGGCCAGATTGCCGGTGTGATGCGCAAAAGTACCGACTTTGGGGCGCATTTCGTGGATGACCACATCAACGCCCATTTCCGCCGCCTGCCAGGCGGCCTCGGACCCGGCCATGCCGCCGCCAACGATATGCAATGCCTCTGTCATGCTGAGCCACATAGGGCAGGGCACCACTTAGTGCAACGCCAGAAAGCTTGTCGCGATTTTGGGGGGATTTGGGGTCGCCGGTACGGGAATGTCAACGCCGGTGAGAGAATCCGGCCTGGAGGGACCTTCCGCCTGCGGCGACCCAAAAGTGTCGGTCAGGTCTTTGCCTTACTTAATCCTTGCCACAATAAGACCGAACTTGAAAGCAAAATGAAGGGAAGGATCAGAAAGATATCAACAAGTTGAATCAATAAGGCCACCAGCGACCTATTGTGTCCAACTTGGGTCTCTTTTTTCGATAAATGCGGCAATTCCCTCTTCGGTGTCACGGTTGAGCATGTTTTCGACCATCACCTCGCCGGTATAGGCATAGGCTTGGTCGACAGGCATCGGGATTTGATGGTAAAACGCCTGCTTGCCGATCTTGACGGCACTCCCAAGTTTCGAAGCGACGAGTTCTGCGAGGTCCTGTGCCTGCTCTGCCAGCTCCTGTGCGGGAACAGCGCGGTTGATCAGGCCGAGTTCAGTCGCGCGTGCCGCATCGATAAACTGTCCAGTGGTCAGCATCTCAAATGCCTGCTTGCGGGGAATGTTCCGGCTGAGCGCCACCATGGGGGTAGAGCAGAACAGGCCGATATTTACACCATTCACACCAAAGCGGGTACCGTCGGCCGCAATTGCCAGATCGCAGGTGGCCACAAGCTGACACCCTGCGGCTGTTGCGATCCCGTGTACCTGAGCGATCACGGGTTGCGGTACTTGCTGGATCGTCATCATTACGCGGGCGCACCGGTCGAAAAGATCCTTGAAGTACGCGCGCCCCTTGTCCTCGTTTTGGCGTCCTGCGGTCATCTGTTTCAGGTCGTGACCCGCGCAAAATGCCTTGCCCGCCCCCGACAGGATCACCGCGCGGATTTCCCTGGCCTGGTGCAACGCATCCAGTTCCATCTGTAGTGCCGCGAGCATTTCGTCACTCAGGGCGTTCAGCCGATCCGGCGCGTTAAGGCGTAAGTGCCGAACGGCGTCCGTGTCGTGACGTTCCAGAATTGCCATCTTGCTCTCCCCTCGTAAGTCGGGGCAACTCTAAGCACAGAAACGGAGGAGGGGAAGAATGTCGTTGGCAATGAACAAGGAAGAACTGGCGGATTACTTGGCCGAGGTGTTTCCGCAGGTCAAAGAGGATTTTGCCATCGACAATCTAACCGAGGAATCAGTGACTATGCGTCTTCTGACTGCCGAGCGGCATTTGCGCCCGGGCGGGACAGTGTCTGGGCCGTCAATGTTCGCTTTGGCGGATGTCAGTGTCTACGCGATAGTGCTTGCGCGCTTGGGGCGCATGGCGCTGGCTGTTACCACAAATTGCTCGATGGACTTCATGCGCAAACCGGACGGCGCCGCGCAAATGAGAGCCGAATGCCGGTTGCTCAAGCTTGGGCGCACCCTGGCCGTCGGGGATGTTCTCATGTTTTCGGAAGGCTCCGACAAGCCTGTTGCACGCGCAACGATGACCTATTCGATACCGCCCGCAGGGTCAGTTGCAGCCTCGGCGGGTTAAAAAAGGCCGGGGAACGTCCCCGGCCCAGGAAGAGGTCCCGAAATAACCGGGACTGGGGATAGTTTACAGCTGCCAGAATCGCAGGCTCGCCTCGCGACGGGACTGCATTCGCGTCAGCCCAACATCCTTGAGCATCCTGTCGTCCAACCGGCTCAGGTTGATCCGGCTGCGGCGGCGTTGCTCCCAACGTGTCACGGTCGCGGCAAAACGCACGGCCAGAGCAGCGATCAGCGGCAGCCGGGGGCTGGCGTTCAGCAGCGACAGGGCGGGGTTGTGCATTGCGCGTGTCATGACGGATGTCCTTTCCAAATTGTATTGACACAATATTGAGCTGATTGATACAAGTGCTTGATACATTCCGGAATCACCTAAAGGCAAAGGAAAGATTGTAATGAGTACAATTTGGACCGATGCGCTGCCTCAAACCCAAGGACCCAAGTATACACTGGTGGCCGACACCATCAGAAAAGCGATAGATTCAAAAGCTTTGGATGTAGGCGCCAAGTTGCCACCAGTCCGCGAACTGGCATTCAAGCTGGGTATTACACCCGGAACTGTGGCGCGGGCCTATACGGTTCTAACGGATGAAGGTTTGCTTCAGGCCGAGGTGGGGCGCGGTACATTTGTCGCCCCTCCGAAATCTCCGATCATGGATGACGTTTGGTCCAGGCAACTGCATTTGCAAGAGGCGGAAAATGAAAGGCATGTCAGCCTGTTCAGTCCCCGGTTGGCGGACGTGGGGCAGGTGGCGCTTATACGAGAGTGCTTGAACAAGGTGGCGCGGGCCGATCCGGCGATGTTCCTGAACTATCCAACGCGCGACGCATACCAACCCGCTCGTCAGGCGGTTGTGGATTGGCTGTCCGAACTACCGCTCGGGCCTGTGACGTCCGACGATATCGTTTTGACGCATGGCGGTCAGAACGGTTTGTGCGTCGTGTTCCAGACGATTCTGAGTGGCCCGAAACCTGTTCTTCTGGTCGAAGACCTGTCTTATGCCGGGTTCCGGCGCGCCGGAGAGTTGATGCGTGCGGAAGTGATCGGGATCAGGATGGACAAATGGGGCATCAGCCCCGAAGCGATGGATCATGTCCTGCGTCAAACTTCGGCGCAGGCGGTTTGTGTATCTCCCGAAGTGCAGAACCCGACCGGCAGCCACTCTCCCCTGGAGCGGCGCAAGGAAATCGTCGCGGTTGCGCGCAAGTATGATCTGCAGATCATCGAGGATGACTGCTATCGGATGGGCGATGCGCGCGCGCCAAGCTATCGCGCTTTGTCCCCGGAACGAGGGTGGCATGTTTCGTCGATCTCGAAAACTTTGACACCCGCTTTGCGAGTCGGATTTGCAATCGCCCCAGAAGGGCGAAGTGGGGATTTGAGGCGGTCTGCCGAGTATGGTTACTTCGGGCTGGCCCAGCCACTGGTTGAATTGACAAGGCTGCTTCTCAGCGATCCTCGGACGCGTGATCTGGCCAACGAAATCAGGGCACGTATGTCTGAATACGTCCGTGTTGCTGTGAATTCGCTCGGAGGGTTCGATCTGGTGTGGGATCCGCAAGTGCCGTTTGTTTGGCTGAGGTTGCCCTCGGGGTGGCGGTCAGCGGCGTTTACGCGAGCTGCCGAGCGGGAAGGAATACAGTTGCGCTCGGCAGACGAATTCGCTTTGCGGGATGGCCGTGCGCCGAACGCGGTGCGTATCGCCATGAACGCGCATGTTTCGCTGACACGGTTCGAAGAGGCAATGCTTAGGTTGCGCAAACTTCTGGACAACCCGCCAGAGCAAATTAGTGTTTGATCGGGCGGGTGTCTCGGGCGCAATTACTATTTTTCGGTAAGAGGTATCCAAGCCGAAATATCGTTTGCGCCATAGCTCCAGCTATTCTGGCTGGCCGCAACACCCGCAGAGACTGCTGCTGCAATCAATCCTGCAACGGACGGGCCCGCGACTATCACGCCGTCAAGGGTAGGCTCAAACTTATAAGTAGCTTCGAGTGTTTCCGTGGCACATTTCATGCGAATTGTCGTCGGTCTACCTTTGAACTTGGGGACACGCACGATTGCCGGGGTAACAAATTTTGCCGAAATTTCAGCTGAATCTATTTCGCAAGCGACACCGGTTATTTCAGATTCGCTGGGGCTCTTTTGTTTTTGATTGTGGGAGACTTCCTGAATGACTTCTGTACCATCGCCCTGAGAAAGGAATGTGCGTACAACTGGTTCGGTGTAGCCAAGGATCCTGCTATTGTTGATGCTGCTGTTTTTTACAGTCACTTGCACAGGTGGAGAAGTAATCGGAGCCCCGTTGGTGCACGCGGCTAAAAGCGCAGATCCTGCCAGAATTGCAAACACTCGGTATTTCATTGTTTTTCCTAGTAGTTATGTAGTTATTCTAAGTCTCCCCATGTCGAGACTTGGGGACATACGGTCAAGCGAGTAATGGGATTTTATTTCTCCATTGGCGGGTGCTGTTGCGAAACTGCTACTGAACTGCCCGGTCTCTAGCTTGCTAGATATGGGGTAAAATATTACCTATTTTTTAAGACATTAAAAACAAACAATTAAATGGATGTTGGCGCACTTGACGTGCAATCAATCCGCAAATAAAACCCGAGCATCGAATTCGGGCCGGCCCATTGGGTCGGTCTTTCACATCAAACAGGACTATCCTGCCATGAAAACCTTTTCTGCAACACCTGCAGACATCGACAAGAAGTGGATCCTGATCGACGCCGAGGGTGTTGTTCTGGGCCGTCTTGCCTCGATCGTCGCCATGCGCCTGCGTGGCAAGCACAAAGCGTCGTTCACCCCGAACATGGACATGGGCGACAATGTCATCGTGATAAACGCTGACAAAATCCAGATGACCGGCAAGAAGCGCGAAGAGCACTTCTATTGGCACACTGGCCACCCGGGTGGCATCAAGTCGCGCACCAAGCAGCAGATCCTTGAAGGCGCACACCCCGAGCGCGTCGTGACCCAGGCGGTCAAGCGCATGCTGCCGGGCAACCGTCTGGCGCGTCAGCAGATGACCAACCTGCGCGTTTACGCCGGTGCCGAGCATCCTCATGAGGCGCAAGCGCCCGAAGTTCTGGACGTGAAGTCCATGAACAAGAAAAACACCCGGAGCTAATGACCGATGGCTGATCAGATCAATACTCTCGAAGAGCTGAGCGCCGTCGCAGGCGTTGAAACCCTGGTTGCAGACGAACCGCGCGAACCCGTTCGCGACGAGCTGGGCCGTTCATATGCTACTGGCAAGCGTAAAGACGCCGTTGCCCGCGTTTGGATCAAGCCGGGTTCCGGAAAGGTCACCGTGAATGGCAAAGATCAGGACGTCTATTTTGCTCGTCCCGTTCTGCAGCTGATCCTGCGCCAGCCGTTCCAGGTTGCCGGTGTCGAAGGTGAATTCGACGTTGTCGCAACCGTCAAGGGCGGTGGCCTGACCGGTCAGGCCGGCGCGGTCAAGCACGGCATCTCGAAAGCCCTGCAGCTGTACGATCCGAACCTGCGTGGCGCACTGAAAGCCGCTGGCTTCCTGACCCGCGACAGCCGCGTTGTGGAACGTAAGAAATTCGGTAAGCGCAAGGCCCGCCGTTCGTTCCAATTCTCGAAGCGTTAATCTTCGGGTTCCAAGTTTCAAAAGGGCCGCGCCGGGTGCGCGGCCTTTTTTGTGCGATCTTTCCATTTTCTGCCCTAGCGCGATACTAATGCGCATGCGCGAAGCGGTTGGATAGGTTGGCGGGCGAGCAGCGATATGCAAACCGGAATATACTACATCAATCTGGACCGTGTTCCCCAGCGCCGGGAATTCATGGAGCAGCAGTTCAACTCTTTGGAACTGGCGGCGACGCGTTTCAGCGCTGTCGATGCCAGCAAGCCTCCAGGTGCGTTCGGAAACGGGTATCGTCCCGGCAGCGGCCTGCGATGGGGGTTGAAGCTTAGCGAAATCGCCTGTTTCGAAAGTCACAGGGCCATATGGCAGCGGGCGGTCGCTGATGATCTCGCTGCCGTAGCGATTTTCGAGGATGACGTGCAAATGTCCTGCAGTGCGGGTCGTGTCATCAGGGCTGTTCTCGAAGCGTCTGAAGAGTTCGACATGGTCAAACTCGACTATTCGCCACGCGCACTTCGATTTGGGCCGAAGCAGGTTCTTAACGGCATGTGCGTAAGGCCAATGCTGGAGATGGCACCCAGTGCAGCAGCCTATGTCTTGTCCCAAGGCGGATGCCGCAAACTACTGAACTGGTCTCGATACTACTCCGATCATCTGGACGATTTCATCTCCATCCCCCGCCCAGACTGGAAGATGTTTCAGGCGTTTCCAGCCGTTGGAGTTCAGCTTGTCTGGTCGAAGTCTCCTTCGAATTTGGATGCGGTGGTAAAATCCAGCGAACGGGAATCCGATCCGACCATAAACAGCAATCTTGACAAGGGACCACCATGGTTTCGCCTGCGCAGGGAGCTCTATGGTGCGGGTGAAAAATTGCGGCGCAAAGTCGGCGGTGATGCCCGCCTCAAAAAGGGTGGGGGCTTTATCGGCTTCATTCCAGGGGCTGACGATCTGAGCGTCTGATATCGCAAGTATGTGCCGCGACCGGGCAAGTTCGGACGAACCTCGGAAGGGCGTTAATGCCCAGCGATTAGATCGAGTAATGGTCGTATATTCAAAAAGTTTAACAAAAGCCGCCTTATGTACTATCCTAACCATGTTAGATGCGCAGTGGTTTTCCGGTGAGGGTGCATGAGCCAAACAATTTACGAGAAATACGGCGGGTTCAAAACCATCAGCCGGATCGTAATGACATTCTATGAGATGGCCTTGGATTCCGACCAGATCGGGGACTATTTCGCGGATATCGACATGCCGCGGCTAATGGATCATCAGACGAAATTCATCTCTTCTCTTATTGGCGGGCCAGCCTCGTTCAGCGATGAGAGGATCGAGGCGGTTCATCGAAATCTCAACATCAGCCATACTGATTTCGACGAGATGACCAACCTGTTTGCCAACGCTCTGGCGGCGCATGGCTTGACGGAAGAGGATATAAGGACGGCATTGACGGCCATCGAAGGTAAACGTTCCATAATCGTTGTCCGGGACGCGGCATGAGTATTGCCGCCATCAACGAGCATCTTTTGCGTGCAATTGGTGTCGGAATTGCCGTGGTCCGTGCCTCGGATCTAACGTTTGTATTTCAAAACGAACCCTTTGCCGAGTGGTTCGGAAAACCGGAGGCAGAGGCCACTCTGACCGACGTCCTGCAGGGGTTGGACACTGCGGAACTGGATAATGTCCGCACCAATGGTCTGCGATATACGATCGAATTACAGATCAAGCCCAAGCGGCGGACGCTGATATTTGCGATTGCGATTTCACTGGCCAACTCGTTGGATGAAAAAATACTTGTCGTCGAATGCCAGAACATCACCCGAATCCGCGAGCTGGAAAGCATGATCGACAGCTATTCGACAATGGTCGAGCGGAACACGCGGGAACTGGAACGCGAGAAGGAAAGGGTAGAGCGGCTGCTTTTGAACCTCATGCCAAGATCGGTATATGAAGAGTTCAAGACCTTTGGCGTCGTTACCCCGCAGCTTTACGAGAGTGTCTCGGTCGTGATGCTGGACTTTGTCGATTTCACGGATTTTGCCGCGAAAACCGATCCCACGATAACGCTGGGAGAGTTGAACGATATCTTCACCGCTTTCGATCGGATCGTCGAACAATACGGGTGCGAACGGATCAAAACCATTGGGGATGCCTATCTTGCGGTATCCGGCATGCCCGATCCGACTCCGGATCATGCAACCGCGGTCGCGCATTGCGCCACCCGTTTCTTGAGGTATCTGGAACGACGTAACGAAAGCCATCCGCACAAATGGCGGGCGCGGATCGGGTTGGGAACAGGTGCTGCCGTCGGTTCGGTCGTGGGCATCCAGAAATATGTCTATGACGTTTTCGGCCCGGCCGTGAACATGGCTTCTCGTCTTCAGGTCTTTGCCAATCCGATGAAGATCGTGGCACCGGAAGAGATGAAATTTGCCTTGATTGACGAGTTCCAGGTGTCTGATTTGGGGCCGGTGGATATCAAGGGAATGGGAACCGTTGACTTGATCAACGTCACGTCCCAGCTTCGCAAGCCGCACCCCAGCCCACGGTTTTGACTTTCCCTGTGATCATTCACTCATCTGGCGCGATCAGGCCCAATCCACGCAGATAGATACCGATTCCGGTTTCCAGAAGGTCTTCAGGAGGAAAGGGCGATGCTGTTCCCGTATTTCGGGCATAGAGTTCGACCACGCCGTGGCTCATCGCCCAGATATGTGCACTGAACATCGAGGCGGGGGGGCGTTTTTCGGGTGGGATGTGCTGCGACAGATCGGCCGCCGCCTTTTCCAGAACGGCCTTGGCGCGGTTGGCTGCCGCAGCGAGTTCGGGGGTTCGGTTCAACGATACTCCGCTTTCGAACATCGATATGTAGTGACCCGGATGTTTTCGGGCAAAGGCCAGATAGGCGCGTCCCGTTGCTTCGAACGCGGCCAAAGCAGATGGTTGCCCTTTGTCATAGGCGTATTGCATCAGGTCGGCGAACATTTCGAAACCCTGGCGCGCCGCCTCGGCAATCAGATCTTCGCGCCCTTCGAAGTGGCGATAGACTGCTGCCGGGGTGACACCCGCAGTCTTGGCCGCTTCGGACAAAGTGAAACCGGTCGGCCCCTTTTCCTCGATCAGCTTGAGGGCTGCATCGATCAAAGCCTGTTTGAGATTTCCGTGGTGATAGCCGCGTTTAGACATCCCAGATTTCCGGGCCTCCACAGATTTTCCGATCGACCGGACCAATGGCGTCATCGTCCTTTTCGTCATAGTCGATTGCAGTCAAGATGGTTCGGATTGCGGCCAGCCGCGCACGTTTCTTGTCGTCTGAACGCACCACAATCCATGGGCTGACCTCCGTATGGCTGAGGGTCAGGGTTTCGGATATTGCATTGGAATAGGCATCCCATCTTTCCAGCCCCTTGATGTCGATGGGGCTCAGCTTCCAGTGCTTCAGCGGGTCGGTTTCCCGGGCGAGAAACCGGCGCAATTGTTCGGCGCGGCCAACGTTGAGCCAGAATTTGAACAGCTGAATCCCATCGTTGATCAGGCCCTGCTCTAGCGGCACGACCTGACGGAAAAAACGTTCCCGCTCGGCTTCCTCGCAAAACCCGAATACATGCTCGACAACCCCGCGATTGTACCAGCTGCGGTCGAAGAACACGATCTCGCCTGCAGACGGAAGATGTTGAATGTAGCGCTGAAAATACCATTGGGTGCGTTCGGCGTCAGAAGGCTTCGACAACGCGACAACGCGCGCACCGCGCGGGTTAAGGTTCTCGCGAAAGCGTTTGATGGTTCCGCCCTTACCGGCGGCATCGCGCCCTTCAAAGATGATGGCGATCCGTTTTCCGGTTTCCTTGACCCAGGCCTGCAGCTTAACCAGCTCGATCTGCAGCAGTTCCATTTCGCGGTCGTAATGCTTGCCCTTCATTTTCTCCTTGTGCGGATAGGACGGGGAAAGAATGTCGTCCTTTCCGGCCTTGTCGATGGCTTTCCGGATTTCATCGGGTGCATCGTTCTGAAAAAACGCGGTGATCGCGCCAGTTTTCGGTTTGGCCATTCGGCGTCTCCCAATGTTTTCCGGAATTTACTATGGGATGTGAATCCGATTAACGCAAACCCGCACGTTCCGCGGCGCGGTTGATTGCGGCGACAACGTCGGGAACCGAAACCACCTGAGGCATATGTCCCATGTCTTCGACCACAGCCAGGTTGGCATCCGGTATCTGACGGGACAGCGAGTTGGAGTGAAGGTCAAGGTCGACGGTGTCGTCGGCGGTTCCATGGATGATTTCGGTGGGAACAGCTATTTCACCATAAAGCGGATAGAGCGCGTGTATCTCTTCCAATAGATTGGCCCGCTGTCTCGCATTTGCCCGCATGGAGTCTCTGCGCAAAGTAAGCCCGGAACCAAAATGGCTCAAATAGCCATCGGGTACCGCTTGCGGTGAAAAAACCGCGTCAAACACACTGTTGATGTAAGTTTCCGGAACGAAGGCTGTAATCAACGGGGAAAGAAGTTTACCCCCGACAGGATGAGACGTGACACGGTGATAAAGATCTAGGGGCGTTGACCAGGGGTTCGATGCGGCTGCCACGGGGACCAGCGCCGCAATGTTGTCAGGGTGCCTGACGGCCCAAGCCAGGGCCACAGCCCCGCCATAGCTTTGGCCTACGACAATCGGTTTTTCTGCCCCCAACTGCGCCGCCGCCTTCTGCAGGATGTCTGCCTGTTCGAAAATGCTTTCGCCATTGGGGTTGAAGCTTTCCGAATAGCCAAGCCCCGGGCGGTCGAAAACGATTACGCGATAGTTTTGTGCCAAAGCCGGAGCCAGCGCAAACGTCATATCGCGCGTGTTGCCCGACGAGCCGTGGATCAGCACCACATCCGGACCTTGGCCCATGACCACCGCGTGAACCCGCACACCATCCACGGTCACGAATTCGCCTTCGGGGGGGAACTCGACCTCGGCGCGCGCCTCCAGATGGCCTGCACGCCAAGTTGCCAGCGCCGTCAGGCCTGCGGTTGCAAGCCCTATGGATATCAAGAGTTTAACGGCCAATTTCATCCAGATCGAAGGGAGTTGTCTGATATATTTCGTTGATCCAGTTACCATATAGGAGATGCGCGTGACTTCTCCAGCGGTTCTGCGGAATTCGGGACGGATCGTCGTCCGGATAATAGTTGGTCGGTACGTTGATCGGTGTTCCGTTCGACACGTCACGATCGTATTCCTGTTTCAACGTATCGCTGTCATATTCGAAATGATTGAAAATATAGATCGCGCGATGATCGGGGTCTTCGACCAGACACGGGCCAACCTCGTCACTGCCAAGCAAGGTGCGCAGGGCGGGAACCAGGTCGATCTCGTCTTGTTTCATTTCGGTCCAGCGGCTGACGGGAATGACGCAATCGTCCGAGAAACCGCGCAGAAAGGGAGAGGCCGGAGCAAGATTTCGGTGGCGAAAGCACCCGAACGCCTTGGCGTCCAGCATGTGTTTCTTGACGCCGTGAAAGTGATTGATCATCGCCATACCGCCCCAGCACACGCCAAAAGTGGAATGTACGCTGGTTTGCGTCCACTCAAAGACTTCCCGCAATTCTTCCCAATAGGTGACGTCATCAAACTCTAGATGCTCGATCGGAGCGCCGGTAATAATCAACCCGTCGAACTTTTCGTCCCGGACCTCCTGAAAAGGGCGATAGAACTCCTCCATATGTTCAGCGGCGGTATTCCTGGTCTGATGCTCGGTCATGCGGATCAGGCTCAGCTCGATCTGGAGCGGGGTGGCCCCGATCAATCGCGCGAACTGGTTTTCGGTCTGGATCTTTTTGGGCATCAGATTCAGCAGACCGATATGAAGCGGGCGGATGTCCTGCCGCATTGCCTGATCTTCGGACATGACCATGACGCCCTCCTTGGTCAGGACGTCATAAGCGGGCAGGTCGGACGGGATCTTGATGGGCATCAGTGCGGACTTTTTCGTTTAGAATGAAATCAGTTAATTAGGTGCCTTGGACACGGCTCTCAAGGGTGCGCTCGATCAACTCATCGAAATCAGACGCATCGCGGATCGCGGCGATCTCGTTGGCGCTGACCGCAATGCCCCAGTTTCTGGCCATGGCGTCGTATCTGGGCTGACGATGTGCCAGGGCCTGGGCATAGGTCCAACGGATGAACGCATCGGGATCAACATCACCGGCGGCACAGTCATTGGCCGCCAGGTATTCATCCCAGACCCTGCTGAGAAATTCGGGCTGATAGGACATCGGCTTTGGCGCTTTGTCAAAGCGGCGGATCAGGCTTTCGGTGTGGGCGTCATCTCCCTTGATCCAAATCATCAGCGTATGGCGTGACAGTTCGGAAAGAACCTGATCTCTGGGATCATCGGGATTGACCCATTCACAAATCGATCCGCCGGTATCGCAGATGAAATGCGGGTAGCCATAAAGACGCTGCGCCCGGTCAATGAAATACTCGGTATCCAACAGGGCGTGTATCTCGGCCAGACGGAACTGTTCCTGACGGCGGCGATATTCGGAAATCTCCAGCCCGCCAAGCGCAGGATTGCCCGGCTTGCCAAGGTAGGTCGCAACAGGCGTCAGGTTTTCGAAGGAAATGTTCGACCCGATATAGATCGAATCCGACAGCAGCAGATCGCGCAGAAACGGGATTTTCATCGCTTCGGCTTTGGCATTGTCGGTAATGTACTCGCCCATGTACCGGGTGCCGATGCGATAATCGATGGAGTAATGAAACCATTGCCCCTGATCACGCAGAATGTTCGAGACATAGGTTTTCCCCAGTCCCGACATTCCGAAAAACAATATCTTCTTGCGCGGCGCCTGACGCCAATCCTGTGCCGAGCCGTAAATCATGCCCCACCTTCCTTTTGGCCCTTGCTAAATCGGGGGGCAGGCGGCGTCAATTGCGGTTACGTCCGGATTTCTTGAGGATGATCAAGCCTGCGGCCAGCAACGCAAAGCCGCCAAATGCCTGCGGGGAAAGAGATTCATTGCGCAGAAACAGTCCCAACACAATTGCAACCGGCGGGATAATGAGGGTCACCAACATCAGGTTGCCACTGCCAGCAGTCGACAAAACCCGATAGTAGAGCAGGTAAGCCCCGGCTGTGGCGACCAGTGAATAGTATCCGATCGCGATCCAGGTAACCGGTTGCAGATCGAAAGCCGGAACACCCTCAAACATCAATGTCGCAGGAAGAAGAACTGCGGTTGAGCCGCTCAGCATACCTGCGGCAGCGATTGGGGGTGGAAGGTGTGAAAGCCTCACACGCGCCCATGCACCGGCACAGGCATAGGAAAACGCGCCCGCAAGTACAGCGATCTGCGCCGAGTTCTTCAGGTCGAGATTTGTAAGATTGTGCAATCCGATAGCGGTGGCAACGCCCAGAAATCCCAAAACCACACCGATCACCCGTCTCGGCGTCAGACGTTCGTCACGAAATAGCGCAGCAGCCACAATGACGCCGAAAATGGCGGTAGTGGCATTCAGTATCGAGGTAAGTCCGCTTTCGATATGAAGTTGCCCCCACGCCATCAGCCCAAAAGGCAAGACGTTGTTCAAGAGACCCATCACCAGAAAGGCCAACCAGACCTCCGGGGTTCGGGGCAACGGAAGACGTTGAAGAAAAACAACCATCCACAGCACGCACATGGCCCAGAATGTGCGATGAAGCACGGTTGTCAGAACCGGCACCTCATCCAGTACAATGCGGATCGAGACGAACGAAGCGCCCCAGATTACCCCCAAGAGGATCAGTTCGGCCCAGGCCTGTGGAGAAAGATGTTTCTGCTGCATGGTTTCCAGGTATTGCCACGCGCCCAACTCAGGTGCGACCCGAAACATGCGAAATAAAAAACGCCCCGCTGTTCAGACGGGGCGTCGATTTTTTGGGCTGATAGGGCGTCAGTCCAGAGCGTAGGTGATCTGGAAGCCAACGCTCCAGGCGCTGTTGCCCGTGAACGTGGCCCTGGCATTTGGGCCCGCGCCATTTGCAGTCGCGTCCCCGATATCCGTATAGCGGACACCGCCAGAAATCTTTGCTTTTTCCATTGTATAGGTGCCACCGACACCGACACTCCAGAAACCATCTGTCGGGCCAAGGTTCGACACGCTGCCTCCTGTTGAGGTCTCATAGCCAAGTGTGATTGCCCCGGAAAACTGCTCGGTAAAGCTCCTGCCGATACCCAGGGTATAGGTAAAGGTCGGGTCGTCGTAGTCGACGAGATTGGTGGTCGGGGGATAGTTTGGCGGGTTATAGACCAACTGCGGCCAGTCCACCCAACGGATGCTGCCGAACAAAAGGGTGTTTGCGGCAATGCCGGTCTGGAAATCGAGGTTCACGGATTGGGGGGTTTCGATTTCGCTGTTGGTATCGAACGAGGCGACAAACCCGGGCGGGATGGGCGGAACCGGTGGCGGGTTCAGGGATTCCGTCTGCGACAGGTCGTGAGTGATCGCCGAGTTGTAGGTCAACGCGATGCGCGCCGCGATGTCGGGGCGTTCCCAGGCAAACCCAACCACATAGCCGAAATCGGTCGATGCGCTGGTATTCACCTCGTAGCCGGCGGCGATCGGAACCGCGACATTCGCTTTGACGCGCTGCGCGCGAACGCCACCGATTGCGCTGAACCCGTTGTCAAACTTGTAGCGCAGCAAAGCGGTGATTGCGTCCGTGTCCGCCGTCGCGCGAAGAACATCCGAACGACCGCCGGGAATGGGGTTGATCGAAAGGGGGTAATTGGCGGCATAGGCAATATCGGCGCCAAATGGCTGGTCATAAATCAGCGCGAAATCCAATCGTTCGTTCAATTCGCGCTTGTAGGCCAGATGCGGCGTGAAAAAATCGTTGGCAACATTACCGGAATCGACCGGCTGGCCAAAGGTTGGCCCCGGCGTAAGGTTGGGCATCGTGCCGCTCACGTCCGGATTTGTATAGCCGAGACGGAATTGCACGACATTGCCTTCTTCAAAAAGGATGTTCACGCCCTGACCAGATCGGTCGATACCGCCTGCATATGCTGCCGTTGCTCCCAAACTCAACGCCAGCGCACTTGAAAGTGCGATTTTCATTCTTGTCTCCCTCTTGCTCCGAATTTGCGACCTGAACTCGCTTAACGGCAATCCTCCGAACGCCAGGTTAATCTGACTGGGTTCGGTAACTATTCGTCTTGAAGATGAACCGTCAATCACTGACGGTGCGTTAAGATTTTCTCACCTTTTGGCGACTGTTGCCTTGCTGCCACTCTTCTCCAGCCAGATGTTCATATAATTCGCGCCAAAAATCAAAAGCGATCCCACAAGAACCCAGATATCAAGCTGCTCTCCATAAAGTAGCATGCCGATAACAGCGATCGTCGGCAGGCGCACGAAGTCTATGGGAACAACAACCGTCGCCGGGGCGATTGCCAGAGCATTTGTGATGCAGAAATGCGCAAGCAGGCCTGCCAGCCCGACGAGGATGAGATACGGGGCGGATTGCAAGCTAGGCAAAGCGATTGCACCGTCATATCCGGAGGCCGCCAGACCGAGGAAAAGTTGCATCAATGTCAGCCAGAACATGATGCAACCGATGCTGGCGATACCGGTCAGCTTTTTTGTACTGATCGTTGTCAGCGCAAAGAACACCGCCGACAACCCGGCAGCCATGACGCCGATGCTCAGCGGTGTTGCACCCGGGCGTGCAACGACAAGAATACCAACAAAGCCGATGATCGCAGCAGCGGCGCGACCTCGCGTCAGCCGCTCACCCAACAGGAAGGGCGACAGAACGATCACCCATAATGGCTGCGTAAACTCCAAGGCAAAAACCTGCGCCAGCGGAATTGCTGTTACGGCAAAAAACCACAGGTTCTGTCCTGTGAAATGAACGGTGTTGCGAACGGCATGCAACCCCAGCCTCCGGGCTGACACCTGCGACCAGTTTCGGGTCACTGTGAGAACAATCGAGACGATGAGAACACCCACCAGGCTTCGATACATCATGATTTCGAAAGTATCGTGAGCAAGACTCAATTCTCGACCGGCAACCGCCATCGATGAAAACGAGGCAATTGCCCCTGTCATCCAAAGGGCTGCCTTGCCAACCTGAATGCCGTCCTGTTGCATATCGCTCTCCCGGAACTCACGAGGGACCGGAACTGGTATCAGGTCAAGGCAAAATCTGATCGGGCGCCGTGACAACGCGTAAACAAAAATGCCGGGCAAATTGCCCGGCATTCAAGGTCACTCCCACTCGATCGTCCCCGGAGGTTTCGAGGTGATGTCATAGGTGCAGCGATTGATGCCCTTGACCTCGTTTATGATCCGCGTGGCGGTCTCGCTCAGGAACTCGTGGCTGAAGGGATAATAATCAGCCGTCATGCCGTCGACCGAGGTCACCGCCCGCAGCGCACAGGCATAGTCATAAGTACGCCCATCACCCATCACGCCAACGGTCCGAACCGGAAGGATCGCCACGAACGCCTGCCAGATTTCATCATACAGACCGTGCTTGCGGATCTGATCGATATAGACCGCGTCAGCCTCACGCAGAATATCCAGCTTTTCGCGGGTGATCTCCCCGGGACAGCGAATGGCCAGGCCGGGGCCGGGGAAGGGGTGGCGACCGATGAAGCTTTGCGGCAAGCCCAGTTCACGCCCCAATGCGCGCACCTCGTCCTTGAACAGCTCGCGTAGGGGCTCGACCAGTTTCAAGCCCATCTTTTCGGGCAGGCCGCCCACGTTGTGGTGGCTCTTGATAGTGACCGAGGGGCCACCGCTGAACGAAACCGACTCGATCACGTCGGGATACAGCGTGCCTTGGGCAAGGAATTCCGCGCCTTCAATTGTGTCGGCATGTTTCTGGAACACATCGATGAACAGCCTGCCAATGATCTTGCGCTTGGTTTCCGGGTCGGACTGGCCTTCCAGTTCCCCAAGGAACAACTCTGTTTCATCTGCATGGATCAGCTGGATGTTGTAATTGTCGCGGAACATCGAAACGACTTCCTGCGCCTCGTTCTTGCGCAAAAGGCCGTGATCGACAAATACACACGTCAACTGGTCTCCGATCGCCTCGTGTATCAGGATCGCCGCGACCGAGGAATCGACACCGCCCGACAGACCGCAGATTACCTTCTTGTCGCCCACTTGCCTGCGGATATCCTCGATGGCTTGCTCGCGATATGCACCCATCGTCCAGTCGCCTGTGAAACCTGCCAGTTTCACGAAGTTCTCGTAAAGTTTTGCGCCCTTGGGAGTGTGGTGAACCTCGGGGTGAAACTGAACCGCATAGAAGTGGCGGCTGACGTCTGCGGTTATGGCGAATGGCGCATTCGGGGATGTGCCATAGACCTCGAAACCGGGGGCGATCTTGCTGACGTGGTCGCCGTGGCTCATCCAGACCTGTTCCCTGCCATCGGCGAACCAGCCATCAAGAATATCCAGACTGTTTTCGGGCGTAACATACGCACGTCCAAACTCGGCAGTGCCGTGACCGCTTTCGACTTTGCCGCCAAGCTGGTGCATCATCACCTGCTGGCCATAGCAGATACCGAGGATCGGCACGCCATAGTCAAAGATATCCTGCGGAGCGCGCGGGGAACCCTCGCGCGTCACGCTGTCCGGCCCACCCGAGAATATCACGGCCTTTGGCGCCATTTCGCGCACAAAGTCCATCGTGACGGTCTGATAGGGGTGGATTTCGCAATAGACGTTCAACTCGCGCAGGCGGCGCGCGATCAGCTGCGTCACCTGGCTGCCGAAATCGATGATGAGAAGGCGGTCATGGGATGTCTGGGTCATAGCCAGCGCTTTAGGAAATGTGGCTGGTGTTGACAACAATCTTCTGTCTGCCGAGAGGTCGCATCCATCCTTTTTTGGTCTCCGGCGATGCGCTGAGGCCATGTCGAGTGCTTCTTGCCTCGTCGTGGCGTCCATACGCACACGATGTCGCTTTTTCCCCGATAGCGCCGTTATCCACATTCGGGCCGTTCAAGTGTTCCTGTAAATATTCATGAAAGCCAACCTAACCAAAAACGGGAACTTCTCATGTCCGAGGCAAACACCCGGCGCAGAGCACGTGGAGGCGGCGGTGCCGCGCGCCGTGCCGAGCGCACCGCAGTCCGAATCGAGACCGCGAAATACATTCAGCGCAACATTCCGAACTTCGAGATCCTGAACGAGGAAGCGCTGGAAATCATCGAGTACAACGCGGAAACGATTCTCGAAGAAGTTGGCGTCAATTTCCTCGACAATCCGGAAGCGCTTGAGCTTTGGCGTAAGGCAGG
Organism: Ruegeria sp. BHSB058; assembly: GCF_059613285.1. NCBI lineage: Bacteria > Pseudomonadati > Pseudomonadota > Alphaproteobacteria > Rhodobacterales > Roseobacteraceae > Ruegeria > Ruegeria sp. BHSB058. The sequence continues at coordinate 82,832 of NZ_JBXWSF010000002.1, forward strand.
CGCCGATGTGGATGGTGAGCGCGTACGTATTCCTCGCGGCCTGGCCCGCAAGCTCTGCTCCACCGCCCCGTCGGAATTCACGCAACATGCCCGCAACACCGAGAAATCGGTTGTCATCGGGGGCCGCAACATGGTTCTGGCCCCGGTTTACGGCCCGCCATTCGTGCGCGACACGCAAGGTGGGCGCCGGTACGCCACCATGGACGATTTCAACAAGTTCGTGAAACTCGCCTACATGTCCAAATGGTTGCACCATTCGGGCGGGACCGTGTGCGAGCCGACGGACATTCCGGTGAACAAACGCCATCTGGATATGTTGATGGCCCACATGACGCTCAGTGACAAACCCTTCATGGGTTCGGTCACCGATCCAAGCCGCGCGCAGGATTCGGTTGAAATGTGCGAGATCCTTTTTGGTAAGGAATTCGTGCAGAACAACACGGTGATGACCTCGCTCACCAACATCAACTCGCCGATGACATTCGATGACGTGATGATGGGATCGCTCGAGGTCTATGCCAGAAACAACCAGGCCTGCATCGTGTCGCCCTTTATCGTCGGCGGCGCCATGGCGCCCGTTTCTGTCGCCGGTACACTGACTCAGGTTCTGGCCGAGGTTCTGACCGGTATTGCATATTCGCAGCTGGTTCGTGCGGGCGCTCCGGTGATCTTTGGTGCGTTCGTGACATCGATCGACATGAATTCCGGCGCTCCGACATTCGGCACGCCCGAAGCCGCGCACATCACCTATGGTGCCGGTCAGCTCGCGCGTCGCCTTGGCGTCCCTTATCGTTCGGCCGGGTCGTTCTGCGGGTCGAAACTGCCGGATGCACAGGCGGCATATGAGACGGCGAATTCGCTGAACATGGGGCTTCTCTCGGGTGTGAACTTCATGCTGCATGCGTGTGGCTGGCTCGAAGGTGGCCTGGTCGCCGATTTCGAAAAGTTCGTCATGGATGCGGACCAGCTGGGCGTTCTGCACGGTCTGGCCAAAGGTGTCGCATATGACGAGAACGCTCAGGCCATGGACGCTATTCGCGAGGTTGGTCCGGGCGGGCACTATCTGGGTTGCGCGCACACGCAGGCGAACTTCAAGGATTCCTTCTGGAAAACCGAGCTGTTGGACTACAAGCCTTATGAAACCTGGGAAGACGAGGGCGCCCGCGACACGCGCGCCCTGGCATCGCAGAGGGTAGAGAACCTGTTGGCCAACTACCAACAGCCCCAGATGGACCCAGCGGTTCACGAGGCGCTTTCTGCCTATGTCGCGGAAAAGAAAGCGTCGATGCCGGATGCCTTTATGTAATTAGAACAATTGAGGGGCGCGGCTGGCTTGGTACAGCTGCGCCTCGCCCATGAGCGCAATCAACAGGTCCAGATGGTGGACCAGTGAATAACCCGTGTCCCGTGACCGGCGCTGCTCATCCACTTCCCGCTCCATATCCATCAGACGCATAAGCGCAGCCCCCGAGCCGGGAATTGTCCCATATCCCAAAATCCTTTGCAGGTGCCGGTTTCGATTGTACTCCTGCGCACCGTGCCTTGCTGCTCTGATCAATACACGAGGGCGGCGAAGGGTCGACAAAATCGTGGTGATGTCCTGCATGGTGCCTCCATGAATGCGTTTGGAATGACGTCGTTCATGGCACAACTAAAACGGGTGTTGCGCCGTGATGAATACAAGCGCTCGTTGGTTTCACCAGTGTTTATCATTTTAAACGAATTCTACCTGACGCCGCGTGGTTTTAACGAACGAGTAACGAAGTCAACTCTAGGTAGATTTTGTTAACCTTAAATCCGCGGGCAAATTCGAAATTTGAGTCAACGTAGATGAGGGCGCAAAATCATGGAAAATAGCACTGCAATGTCCGTTCCGGCTTGGGTTCCAGAAGGTGCGCAACGATACCTTGCCCATACCGAAGCCGGACGGTCGATCAGGGATTTGGCTCGTTCCGCAGGGTGTCATGCCTCGACGATACTGCGTCAAATCCGAAAGATCGAAATGCGGCGCGACGATCCCCTGGTCGATGCTGCCCTTCAATCCCTGGCCGAAAAGCACTTTCCCCCTCTCACAACGCTCGGCCAAAGAAAAGGAGCCGAACCGACCGCTCGAACCTTGGGGACTCCCGAGCAACGCGAAATGACGTCAAGTGCCGACCTGTTCAATCAGGAAGCGGTTCGGATCCTGCGGCGTCTCTGCGAATCCGGGGCGGTCCTGGCAGTTGCCGAGGACATGGACAAGGCCGTCGTGGTTCGGGATGGCGGAGCGGGCGATGCAACGAGAACGGCTGTGGTCGACTGCAGAATCGCCCAGGGTCTGGCGTTGAAAGATTGGATATCTTGCGACAAGCCCGGACGTATCAGCCGGTATCATATCACTGCAACCGGTCGAAATGCACTGGGGAGCCTTTTGGCCGAGAATGAAAATCAGGCACGTGCGCGCAAGGACCGTGGTTTTGCCGAGATGCCGGCCCGTTTCATTGGACAGCGGAAGGCGGTTGTTGAGGCGCGTGATACTTGCTTGAACGAAGAAGGACCCCGTCGGGTTCGGTACTCGGCTGTCGAAAGCCCATTGGCCGCGCTTGCAAGACGTCGTGACCGGGAAGGAAAGCCCTTTCTCAACGATGCTCTTGTACGCGCGGGCGAGCGTTTGCGCGAAGACTTCGAACTGGCGCAAATGGGTCCCAATGTCACTCAGAACTGGGACAGGTTTCTGACAGCGGGATGCGGCAGAGAAATCGTGAACGGCGAAGCAGGGTCCGGTGCCGCTTCCCGCGCACGCGACAGGGTGGCGCGCGCGCTGACGGATCTGGGGCCGGGGTTGAGCGATGTCGCATTGCGGTGCTGCTGCTATCTTGAGGGGCTGGAGCTAGCAGAAAAACGCATGGGGTGGTCGGCGCGTTCGGGGAAAGTCGTTCTGCGTATCGCGCTGCAACGATTGAAACGGCACTATGACGGGCAGGCGGAAAGCGACCAGTTGATCGGTTGACCGGCCTTCGTCCAAACCGGTGCTGGGCAAAGGAATAATTTTGCCTTGTGGACATGGTGGGGTTTGATAATCATCCCTTATGTCATTCACGCTCAGACAGCTCAGGTATTTCAAGGCGTTGGCCGAACAACGAAACTTCGGCCGCGCCGCGTCGGTTTGCCATGTCTCGCAACCCGCTTTGTCTGTTCAGATCAAGGCCCTTGAAGATCTGATGGGCGGCGCGCTGGTCGAACGGCAAGCGCGTGACGTTGTCCTGACGCCCTTGGGGCGCGATGTTCTGGCTCATGCAAATGATGTGTTGGTCACCGCCGACAGGCTTGACCGGCTGGCGCGGGATCAGACCCGGGGCTACAGATCGTTGTCTCTGGGTCTGATACCCACCATGGCCCCATATCTGCTGCCGGGTGTTCTGGCGTCCCTGCGGGCACGGGATTTGTCTTTGCGTGTGAAGATCCGCGAGGCGCGAACCGAACAACTTTTGTCCGCTTTGCGGTCGGGTGAAATCGACGCTGCGGTTCTCGCGCTGCCAACCGGTGACAACGGCTTTGTCGAAACGGCCCTGTTCGAGGACCGGTTTCTTTTGGCGGGTTCCGCCTCGCGGCTTGTTTCCCTGACCTCAGGCCCAGACACGCTGCGTCCGATCGACCTGCAAAAGGCGCATCTGATGCTGTTGGAGGATGGCCATTGCCTGACCGATCAGGCGCTGGAGGTTTGCGGGCAGAACCGGCAAAGCAGCGGCATCAACATGGGGGCCTCGTCGCTTGGAACCTTGACGCGGCTGGTTGCCGAAGGGTTCGGTCTGACCTTGATGCCGGAACTGTCGTTGCGATCCGAATGCTCGGCGGTTCCCGAACTGAAACTGTTACGGTTCAACCAGCCCGAACCGTTCCGGACCGTCGGCCTGATCCGAAGGGAAGCGACCCGGGATACCGAATGGTTTGAGGATCTGGCACAGGTGATCCGCGACGTTGGGCGACAGATCGTTCAGGCAACCCGTACCGTCTAACAGGAAAACCCGCGGGTATCCGCGGGTTTTCGGTTCATGGTCCAGAACTCAGGCCATGACCTCGGCCTTGGCTTCCGTCAGATGCTTGAGAACCGTTTCCGGCGACGAAACGCCATAAGGATCGTCGGGGCAGTTATCCATCAGGCCCGGTTCTTCGAACCACGCTTCGACGACACCGTCCTTGACGATGGCTGCATACCGCCAGGAGCGCATGCCAAAACCCAGATTGTCCTTGTCGACCAGCATGCCCATTTTGCGGGTGAACTCGCCCGAACCGTCCGGGATCACCTTGACGTTTTCCAGCTTCTGGTCCAGCGCCCACTTGTTCATGACAAAGCTGTCGTTGACGGACATGCAATAGATCTCGTCGATGCCGTTGGCCTTGAACTCGTCAAAACCCTTTTCGAATCCCGGCAGCTGATAGGTCGAGCAGGTTGGGGTGAACGCGCCCGGCAGCGAGAACAGGACGACCCGCTTTCCCGCGAAATAATCTGCGGTGGTCTTGTCTTCCCAACGATACGGGTTCGGGCCGCCTGCGGCTTCATCCCGTACGCGGGTGTGGAAAGTCACGTCGGGCAGTTTTGCGCCTGCTTTCATGGTCTTGCTCCTTGCGGGTTCACGATTTCGGAGCGGACCTATGTCGATTCTTAAGCCGCTTCAACGGCTAAAACCGCGTCAAATTGCGTCGATACAAAGACGAGCAGGAAACGGTGCGCATGAGGCGAATTTTGCGGCGTCGAACTCAGGGCAGGCGGGCTCAAACCTGTTGCGCTTGCGCCTCTTCGACCTGTTCATCGACATCGTCAAAGGTTTTCTCGCACTTCTTGTAGATGTCCGAAACGACCTTGATGAGGTTGTTCAATGCCTGCTTTTCCTTTGGATCCTTGATGTCCTTGATTTCCTTGCGCATCTTCTTCGCTGCGGCGGCAATTTCATCGTTCAGCTTTTCCAGCGAGGCAAGCTCGGACTTGGCCATGGACAGCGACTTTTCCGCTTTCTTGAGGTCCTTGTCGAGGTTCGCCTTGGTCGTCTTGCAATAATGCGTAATCTTCCGTTCCGCCGCCGATATCTTGCGTTCCGTCTTTTTACGCTGGTCCGCCTGCATCGACTTGGGAAACTCGGGCGGCGAAGTCTTCTTGACCGCGTCCGCAACGATTTTTTCGGCGGAAGCTTTGATCTTGCGCGCATAAAAGATCACGTGAACAGGCAGACCGCTGGCCTGCTTGCCGGCTTTTTGCAGTTCGGGAAGGGCGGCTTTGACGTCCTTGATGGTGGCTTCGATCTTGGCGGCATCGCCCCCGGCCTTGCCGTTCTTGACTTCCTTTTCGACTTTGTCGCACTGCTTTTTCAGCTTGGAATGCAGCGTATCCGCACGTTTGGAGAAATCGGTCAATTCGTCAATGTTTTCATGATGTTTCTTGACGGCCTTGGTCCAATCCTCCAGAGCCTTCTTGTAGGTATTGTCATCCTTGAAATCGTCCGCTTTCTTTCCGTCGTGCCCGCCCTTGCGGGCCTCTTCGATGGCTTCGGAAACCAGATCTTCCTTTTTCCAGACCTGGTTCAACCAGTCAGTGACGTCTTTTTTCAGCTTTTTTCCATGGGCGGCGGAAATCCCTTTGAGTTCCTTTTCCAAGCCTTTGAATTCTTTAACCAACTTCTCCGCTTCGCTTGGCATTGCCGACCTCCGCTAAAAAAACAACATTGCCACCCAGTATCAGACCGGGCCCGCAACTTGGCAAGCGTGCTGATCAATACACCAGACGCGCGAAACGGTGTCGCGCATAGCGGCCATGCGTCGCTGGCGTTACATTGGGCGAACAAATATGATAGGGGGCGAACAACTGGTCTCAATCATTAGGTAACCGCCCGTGCGCGATCTGAAAATTCCCGAGCAACGCCACCCCGAAAAAGCGCATCGCAAGGACAATGCGCAACCCAAGAAACCCAGCTGGATTCGCGTCAAGGCGCCGGGCGGAAAGGGATATGCCGATACGCACAGAATCATGCGCGACAACAATCTCGTGACCGTGTGCGAAGAGGCCGGTTGCCCCAATGTCGGGGAATGCTGGTCTCAGGGGCACGCAACCATGATGATCATGGGCGAAATCTGTACGCGGGGGTGCACGTTCTGCAACATCGCCACGGGTCGTCCTGACGAACTGGATGCGTTTGAGCCGGGCCGCGTCGCACATGCCGTCGAAAAGCTGGGCCTGAACCACGTGGTCATCACCTCGGTGGATCGTGACGATCTGGTGGATGGCGGGGCCGAACATTTTGCTCAGACGATCCGCGCCGTCCGTCATCGTTCGCCCAGCACTACGATTGAAATCCTGACACCGGACTTCCTGAAATGCGACCCTTCCGTGCTCGAAGTCGTGGTCGAGGCGAAACCGGATGTTTTCAACCACAATCTCGAAACCGTCCCCGGCCTGTACCCCGAGGTTCGCCCCGGCGCGCGGTATTTCCATTCGCTGCGCCTGTTGCAGAAGGTCAAGGAACTGGACCCGGCAATGTTCACCAAATCCGGCATCATGGTCGGGTTGGGCGAGACCGAACAACAGGTGCGTCAGGTCATGGACGACATGCGCGCGGCCGACATCGATTTCCTGACCATCGGGCAATATCTGCAACCCACGCCAAAGCATCATGGCGTTGACCGTTTCGTCACGCCCGAGGAATTCGCCGCCTACGAGAAAGCGGCCTATGGCAAGGGGTTCCTGATGGTGTCCGCGACACCGCTTACCCGGTCTTCGTACCACGCCGGCAATGATTTCGCCCGCCTGCGCGAGGCCCGGATGAAGAAGCTCGGTCAGGCATGACGCCCGAAACGCTGGAACGGCTGACAGCTATCCGGCATGAACTGCACCAGCACCCCGAGGTATCGGGCGCTGAGGTGCAAACGGCTGTGCGCATTGCCGAGCTGCTGCAGCGCCATGCCCCGGATCAGATCGTCACCGGAATCGGGGGGCACGGTATTGCCGCGCTGTTCGACAGCGGCACGGCGGGGCCAACCGTTGGGATACGCTGCGAGTTGGACGCGCTCCCGATCGAGGAACTTACCGGCGCGGCCTACTCGTCCAGGTACCCCGGCAAAGGACACTTGTGCGGCCATGACGGCCACATGACCATGGTACTGGGCGTGGCCGAATCTCTCGCCGCAGAACGCCCTAAACGCGGTCGCGTAGTGCTGATTTTTCAGCCGGCCGAGGAAACCGGGAAGGGCGCAATTGCGTTTCGCGGTGATCCCAGGTTTGTACAATTTGAACCAGACTATGTTTTTTCCCTGCACAATTTGCCCAGTTTGGAGCTTGGGGCCGTCGAACTTTGTACAAGAGCAACGAACTGTGCCTCGCGTGGAATGCGCGTCGTTCTGACCGGAAAGACCTCTCACGCGGCCGCGCCGCAGGATGGAATATCTCCCGCTGACGCAATGGTACAACTGATGCCTGCGCTTTCCGGCCTGGGACAGGGTGGCGAACTGAACGATGACTACGCCCTGACGACACTGACGCATGCGGAACTCGGGCAACCGACATTTGGTGTTGCACCCGGACGGGGAGAGGTCTGGGTCACGCTCCGCACCGTATCCGACGCCCGTATGGAACGCTTGGTTGCCGACGCAGAGGCCCTTGTTTACAGCGAGGCAAAGGCGGCGGGACTGGGCGTGGAAATCACCTATGACGATGTGTTCGACGCTTGTGTAAACCATTGGGAAGCCGTGAAAATTCTGGAAAAAGCATGCCGTTCGAAAAAGGTTTCTTTGAACCTGACAAGCGTGCCGCAGCGGTTCTCCGAAGATTTCGGCCAGTTCGGCAAGGGCGCGCGGTCGGCAATGTTCTGGTTGGGGGCCGGGCGGGATCACCCGCAGTTGCACAATCCCGACTATGATTTTCCCGACCAACTCATTCCGGTGGGAACCGGTATTTTCCTCGCCGCAACACGTGAATTGCTGGGGTAAAACCCGTCAAGGCCGCAGTTTGAGCGGTTTGGTCTGGGCCCAGTCGGGCCACCAGCCAAGGTATTCGATACCCACGACGACAAGACACAACAGGATCACGCCAAAAACCAGCTTCACCCGCTTCTCCGATGGCGGGCGCCGAGCCCATTTCGCCATGCGCAATAAATGAAGAATTTTCATTGACTTATCGAAATTTGAAACGTGGTTCAGACGGCTTCCTGAATGAAACGGACCTTGCCGATATAAGGAAGGTTTCGATTGCGTTGCGCATAGTCGATGCCATAACCCACGACGAATTCATCAGGGATTTCGAACCCGACCCAATCGGATCGGAAATCCACCTCGCGGCGGCTCGGTTTATCGAGCAGCGCGATGGATTTCAGACGTTTTGGATTGCGGCTGATCAGCAGGTTCGTGACATGGTTCAAGGTATGGCCGGTGTCGACAATATCTTCGACCACCAGCACATCACGTCCTTCAATTGCGGCGCGTAAGTCTTTGAGAATTCGAACTTCTCTACTGCTTTCCATTGAATCGCCATATGAGGACGCTTCAAGGAAATCCACTTCGATCGGAAGCTCCAGTTCCCGAACCAGATCAGCGATGAATACAAAGCTGCCGCGCAACAAACCGACAACGACCAGCTTGTCGGTGTCGTTGAATTCGGTGGAAATTTCCCGGCACAACTCTTCGATTCTTGCGGCAATGGCCTTGGCCGAGATCATCTCATCTATCACATAGGCGCGCTGGCTCATGTCACCCCCCTTGATCTTTCGGCCGCAACATACGACATGACGCGCCATTGTCACCAAGTAAAACCGGAACTGATGCCTGTACACTCGGAAACCCGTCACCTGCCTTACACCGCCCAGCAGATGTACGATCTGGTCGCCGACGTGGCCAAGTACCCCCAATTCCTGCCCTGGTGCGCAGCCGCCCGGATAAGGCGAACCTATTCGCTTGGAGAGGCTCAGGTGATGGAAGCGGATCTGGTCATTTCGTTCAAAGTGTTTCGCGAACGCTTCGGCAGCCGGGTGACCCTGTTTCCCGACCAAAAGAAAATCGACACCGAATACCTCGACGGTCCGTTTCGGTATCTGAAATCCGACTGGGCATTCGAGGACGCGCCAGATGGTGGGTGCAACGTGTCGTTCCACGTTGACTTCGAGTTCAGGAATACAGTCCTTCAAGGCATAATCGGTGTTGTGTTCAACGAGGCAATGCACCGGATCGTCAGGGCATTTGAAAAACGCGCGGTCGACTTGTACGGCTGAGGCTTTACCCGCGCTGAACCAGCGCTAGACTGCGCCTCATGACGGATTTCACATCTCAGTTGGCCGCTTTTGTCGCGGGGCCTGTCTCGACGAGCGCACAGGCCCGCATCGTAGCTTCGCTTTCGGCGCTGGATTGGTTGGCGGTCGGACGGGCGGGGGCGAACGAACCTGTTGCCCGGATCGTTCGGGATATGGTTCTGGAGGAGAGTGGCGCATCGCAAGCCCGATTGTTCGGGCAAGGAACCGCCCCGATGCGCGGAGCCGCCTTGGTCAATGGCACCATTTCCCACGCGCTTGACTATGACGACACGCATTTTGCCCATATCGGTCATCCGTCTGTCGCCGTTTTTCCTGCCGCGCTGGCAATGGCGGAATGGAGCGACCGCATGCTCGTGGAGATGCTTGAAGCCGCTCTTGTCGGGATGGAGCTTTCAATTCGCGTAGGGCTTTGGCTGGGGCGTGGGCATTATCAGGCCGGGTTTCACCAAACTGCCACAGCCGGTGCCTTTGGCGCAGCGGCGGCGGCCAGCCGTATGGCGGGATTGAACGAGCAACAAATCGAGCGAGTTCTGGGTCTCACCGCGACTCGTGCGGCGGGGCTTAAGGCGCAATTCGGAACCATGGGCAAACCCTATAACGCGGGAATTGCTGCATCGAATGGTATTGAGGCGGTTCTGTTGGTGCAGCGTGGATTTGAACCCAGCGAAATGGCACTGGAAGGCCCGTTCGGTTTTGGTGCAACCCATCATGGGGCCGGAAATACCAACGCAGCGCTGGACGGCCTGGGGGAGAACTGGCTGTTCGAAAACGTCAGTCACAAGTTCCATGCCTGCTGTCACGGTCTGCATGCTGCTTTGGAAGCCGGGCTGAAGCTGGATATCGCCGAACCCGAAGTGGCGGAGATCACCATTAAAACCCACCCCAGATGGATGAGCGTTTGCAATCAGTCGGCTCCGACAGGGGGGCTTGGGGCGAAGTTTTCTTACCGCACGGTGATGGCAATGCAGGCACTGGGTTATGACACCGCAAGACTTGACAGCTATTCCGACAAGGTCTGTTCCGATCCACGCCTGATTTCGCTGCGCGAAAGTATAACGGTCGAGCAGGATGAAACCTTGTCCGAGACCCAATCGCGCTTAACTCTTCTGCGCCGGGATGGCGTCAAGCGGGAGGCCGAACATGACTTGGCGGCTCCTATCTCGTTGTCAGATCGGGAATCCCGTGTAAGGGAGAAGGCCGCGAAACTGATTGGACAACAACAGGCGGACGAGGTCTGGTCTCTGCTCCGAACGGGTGGGCGGGCGTCGGACCTTGCTGACCGGTTGGGCGGCGCATGACCAAGTTAAAGAAAAAGCGGACCCCCAAGAGGCCCGCTTTTGCCCTTGCGGGCGGCAGAGCATGCCAAGGTGGGCTTAGCTACTCATGTCATAGGCCCGCTCGCCGTGGACAGAGAGGTCGAGCCCGTTTGTTTCGGTCTCGGCATCTACGCGAAGCGGCGTGACGAGTGCAACCACCTTGACCAACACAATTGTGAAAACTGCCGTAAAGGCACCAACGATCACCAGCCCGCCCAGTTGGGCTGTCCAGCTTCCCAGCCCATAAGCGGCAATCATGATGGTGCCGAAAATGCCACCGACTCCGTGCACGGCGAACACGTCAAGCGTGTCATCGATCTTGAGCAGGTTGCGGACGACGTTGACCGCTTCCTGGCACAGAATCCCGGCAATGGCGCCGATAATCAGGGCCTGGACCGGATCGACGTAACCCGACGCGGGCGTTATCGACGCGAGGCCCGCGATGGTACCTGTAACAAGGCCGACCAGGGACGCCTTGCCGTATTTGATCCGCTCCCAAAGCGCCCATGTCAGCGAAGCGGTCGCAGCAGAGATATGTGTGACAGTCAATGCCATCGCCGCGCCACCATCCGCAGCCAGCTGCGAGCCGCCGTTGAAGCCGAACCAGCCAACCCAGAGCATCGCTGCGCCGATCATGACAAAACCCGGATTGTGCGGTGGAACCGTGCGGTTGCGACGTGGCCCAAGGAAAACTGCAATGATCAGGGCTGCAAGGCCGGCTGTTTCATGCACGACTATGCCGCCCGCAAAATCGCGTACACCGATTTCGCCTAAGATCCCTCCATCGGTCAGGATACCACCGCCCCAGATCCAATGAACCACCGGTGCGTAACAAAGCAGCATCCAGAGGCCCGAAAAGGTCAGGACAAAGCAAAATCCCACGCGTTCCACATATGCACCGATGATCAACGCCGGGGTGATGATGGCAAAGGTCATCTGGAAGGCGAAGAACAGGATCTCGGGCAATGTGCCCGACAGATTGTCTGGAGTAATGCCGACGAGAAATGCCTTGTCGAGCCCTCCCCAGATTCCTGATGTACCGTTGCCGAAGGCGATGGAATATCCAGCTATCATCCAAAGAACGCTCATGAGGCAAGCGATTGCGAAACAGTGCATGAACACGCTCAGCACGTTGCGTGCCCGAACGAGACCGCCATAGAACAGGGCAAGACCTGGCAGGGTCATGAAAAGGACCAGCGCAGTTGCGACGATGATCCAGGCTGTATCGGCTCCATTCATGGGCCGTTCTCCTTTCGACAAACGGGGCAACGCCTCGTTGAATGAGTGTGGAGAGCCTTGAACCCAAATGGCCGAGAAAAAAAAAAAAAATGAGGCAGCCTGCAAAACGCCCGCCTCTTTATGCGTCTTTTGGTCAACTGTTGTCGTTTTATGCGCGTTTTGGCGCAATGTGCCTTATTTTTGAGCGATCCGAAGAAGCCCTTGTGCCAACAGGCTCAGCGCGTGCTCCTGGGCGGCAGTACGTACATTCTCCCGACCAAGCGCTCCGAACTCCACAGTTTCCGAGGTGGTCTCTATCCCATTCCCAGACAAACCAAAGCAGACTCGGCCTTCGGGTTTGAACTCTGATCCGCCCGGCCCTGCAATTCCGGTAACTGATACGGCAAGCTGCGCCCGTGAGTTCCGTAAGGCGCCTTCGGCCATTTGCTGCGCCACCTCTTCCGAAACGGCCCCCACTGTTTCCAGCGTGGCGGCAGAGACGCCCAGCATCTCCCGTTTGGCCTCGTTCGTGTACGTCACAAACCCGCGTTCAACCACGGCTGAACTGCCCGGAATTTCTGTCAATGCGGCTATGACCAGACCTCCGGTGCAGCTTTCTGCGGTGGCGATCATCACGTTCAATGCCTTGGCGCGATCAAGAAGGTCAGAGACGTTCACAACCCCAAAACCCCATGTGAGATAACCGCAAGTATGGCAACACCGACCGCCGCAAACGCTCCAGCGATGATATCATCCAGCATAACACCCATAGCATCGCCGCGCCGGTCGGCCCAGCCGACAGGACCCGGCTTGGTGATGTCAAACAGTCGAAACAGCAGGAAACCGGAAATCCAGCCTGGCCAAAGCGCGGTAATCTCGAATCCATGCGCCCAGGCCGGATAGGAAATGGCCCAAAGGGCGATGAACTGTCCGGCAACCTCATCAATGACAATCTCGGACGGGTCATGATCGTCTTGGCCCGCCGTCATTTTCCGGGTGGCCCAAAGACCGCCTAAGAAAACGGATACCGTCGCCAACGCCAGCAGAGGGAAGCCGCCGACCGTGTGCAGGCCCAAGGCCAGAGGTAAGGCCGCCAAAGATCCCCAGGTGCCGGGGGCAGGGCGCAAATAACCGACGCCGCAGACTGTTCCTATCAGTTGTGCCAGTGTCATGCGCGCACCAGGCAAGCCGTTGCGATCGAAGCGATTCCTTCACCGCGCCCGGTGAACCCCAACCGTTCTGAGGTTGTCGCCTTGACCGACACCTGATCTGGTCTGAGATCCATGATCTGCGCCATCTGTTCGCGCATACCTGCAGAATGCGGCCCGATCTTGGGGTATTCGCAAACCAAGGTGCAATCGATGTTCGACACCTTGAAGCCCATACTCGCCGCAAGTTGGATAGCGTGGCGCAGAAATATCTCGCTAGACGCTCCCTTCCATTGCGGATCCGATGGGGGGAAGTGTTGCCCGATATCGCCTTGCGCCAACGCACCGTAAATGGCGTCGGTCACGGCGTGCATCCCGACGTCGGCATCCGAATGGCCTTGCAGTCCACGGTCGTGTGGAACTTTGACACCACATAAGACTACATGATCTCCGTCGCCGAAGCGGTGCACGTCATAACCATTGCCAAGTCTGATATCCATGGCTGCTCCCAAAATTCGTTCTGCCCGCGCAAAGTCTTCGGGGCGGGTAATTTTCAGATTGTCCGGGTCACCCGGCACGATTGACACGTTGATTCCAGCCGCGCGCGCCACCTCAACATCATCTGCGGCACCACCCGGATGCGCGTCATGGGCCGCCCGGATAGTGGCATAGTGAAATCCTTGCGGTGTCTGGGCCGCAAAAAGCCCTGACCGGTCTTGTGTACCGGTGACGTGGTTCCCGTCACCGGTCCAAAGTGCGTCGGTTACTGGAATCCCGGGCGCTGCGGCGCAACTGCTGTTCAAAGCGTCAAGAACATCCTGAATGATCCTTTGTGATACGCACGGGCGCGCGACATCATGGATGAGGACGTGAGTGATGCCCAATCCCTCCAATTCACGAAGTCCGCTTTGAACCGAGCCAGCCCGATCCGTACCGCCCTTTGCCAGCAAGAGGCCGGATACCGAAAACTCTTGCCAAGCGGTGCTGTCTTCTTCTGACAGGACCAGTACGATTTGGTCCAACCCTGCTGCGTGAAATGCATCAAGGGTCCAGTCGATAACCCGACGTCCCGCCAATTGGCGCCACTGCTTGGGAGTTCCGCTACCTGCCCGTTGACCACGCCCGGCGGCGACGATGATGGCGGCGGTTTTCATTCAGGGAAGTTCTCCGTCGATACAGCCTCTGTTTAGGATGAGGTGAAAGCAGAGGCAATCACCGGACTCCAGGTGGTGAAAAATTATGCAAACTTCGAATTATTAACCTTGTGCCGTGGCGTTTCGTTGTTCAAATGCTGAAATTTCGGTATTCAAAACTCAACTGCACAAGGATTAAGCGTTTTGGACCTGCGTCTGGGTGAAAAAAAACTGAATCCGCCGGTTGTACTGGCACCCATGGCCGGAATCACAGACCGGCCCTTTCGTGACCTTGTGATGAATTTCGGTGCTGGCATGGTAGTCAGCGAAATGGTCGCCAGCCAGGAAATGGTGCAAGCCAAACCAGGTGTGCGAGAGCGGGCGGAACTATCGGCGGATGTCGAAAACACGGCGGTTCAACTGGCCGGGCGAGAGGCGCACTGGATGGCCGAGGCCGCAAAGCAGGTCGCGGATCGGGGCGCGCGGGTCATTGACATCAATATGGGATGCCCGGCCAAGAAGGTGACCAACGGATATTCCGGCTCTGCGCTTCTGAAAACTCCGGATCATGCGTTGAAGCTAATCGAGGCGGTGGTCGAGGCAGTCGACATTCCGGTGACACTGAAAACCCGGCTTGGTTGGGACGACAAATTGCTCAATGCCCCTGACGTGGCCAAGCGGGCAGCCGACGCCGGAGTATCAATGGTAACGATACACGGACGCACCCGGTGCCAGTTCTACAAGGGGCGTGCAAACTGGGTTGCAATCCGCGAGGTCAAAGAGGCCGTTTCAGTGCCGGTGATCGCCAACGGTGATATTACTGATCCCACCTCGGCGCGCCATGCTTTGGCCCGATCCGGTGCGGATGGCGTGATGGTTGGGCGCGGTGCGCAGGGTAAGCCGTGGATTCTCGCTCAGATTTGTCATGAACTTTATGGGGCGGAAGCGCCGGAAATTCCGATGGGCAACGATCTGATTGATGTGATCTCTGCTCACTATGAAGCAATGTTGGCGTTTTATGGGACCGATCTTGGCTTGCGCGTCGCGCGCAAGCACCTGGGGTGGTACATGGACGAGGCGGGAACAGGTGCGACGCTGCGCCGTGCGGTACTGACTTGTCGCGACCCACAAGAGGTTAAGCGAATTCTTCCGGATGCGTTGTTGGCAAGAAAGGAGGCGGCCGCATGACATTAGATCAGGATATCTGGACGTCACTTCCAGTACCCGCTTTCATCATCGACCCGGCGGATCGGATCGCTGACATCAACTCTGCCGGTGAAGGTTTTCTTAACGCCTCACGAAAATCTGTCATCGGTGAACCCGTCTGGGATCAGATCGCGGTGAATGCTCCGTTGGAGCCCGCGTTTGTGAAAGCGCGCAAAAAC
>NZ_JBXWSF010000003.1:0-97017 GCF_059613285.1 Ruegeria sp. BHSB058
GGAAAATCAACGATGCAAGAACTGCGATGGCCGCAAAAGCTGCCATGACGCCGAACGACCTGATGTGACCGACATTGCCGACCAGCGGAGGCGTCATCAAGCATCCAGCAACGTATCCCACAGCCCAACCGGTTCCAAGAAGACCTAAAGAAGCAGCACTGAATCCCTCAGCTGTACCCCGTATGGGAAGAATCAAACCGTTCATGCCGCCGGCGAACAACAGCAATGCCGAACCCAGCAGCAATGCACTTACCGGAAACAGTTGCTTGATCATTAGTGAGCCTTTTCAATGCCAAAGCGGGGCAGCAATGCCACCCCGCTTATCATAGCCTTTCTGTCCAATACCAGCCATGGCGTACGACTTGGCGTTACTCCGCCGCCTTGGCCATCGGGTTATTCGGATGCGTGGTCCAGTTGGCGTATTCTGCCTCGACCACCTTGCCAGTGCGTGGATCGGTTTCACCCGCAGCCATCGGCACCATCGAAATGCACCCTTCGACCGGGCATACATCAACGCAGAGGTTGCAAGCCACACATTCTTCGTCCTTCACCTCGAACACCCGGTCTGACGACATCGAAATAGCTTGGTGGCTGGTATCCTCGCAAGCCGCATAGCAACGACCGCATTTGATGCACTGATTCTGATTGATGCTGGCCTTTGCTACGTAATTCAGGTTCAGAAATTGCCAATCGGTGACGTTGGGGACCGCACGTCCAACGATTTCGGAAACGTTGACATATCCCTTTTCATCCATCCACCGCGACAGGCCAGCCGTCAACTCGTCGATGATTTTGAACCCATAGGTCATAGCAGCGGTGCAAACTTGCACCGTGCCGCAGCCGAGGCTCATGAATTCTGCCGCGTCACGCCACGTTGTCACGCCACCAATGCCCGAAATCGGCAACCCGCGCGTGTCGGAATTTCTCGCGATTTCTGACACCATTGACAATGCAATCGGCTTGACCGCTGGCCCACAATAGCCGCCGTGGCTACCCTTGCCGTCAATCGTCGGTTCCGGGCTGAAAGTGTCCAGATTAACACTGGTGATCGAGTTGATCGTATTGATCAGAGACACCGCGTCTGCACCACCGTTTTTCGCCGCAGTGGCTGGCTTTCGGATATCAGTGATGTTCGGCGTCAGCTTAACGATCACCGGCTTATCATAGTATTGCTTGCACCAGCGAGTGACCATTTCGATATATTCGGGCACCTGTCCAACCGCCGAACCCATGCCGCGTTCGCTCATCCCATGGGGACAGCCGAAATTGAGCTCGATCCCGTCAGCCCCGGTTTCGGTCACCTGCGGGAGGATCGCCTTCCATGCCGCTTCTTCACATGGCACCATGATCGAAGCGATCAACGCCCGATCTGGATAGTCCGCCTTGACTCGCGCCATTTCCTCGAGGTTCACCTCAAGCGGGCGGTCGGTGATCAGTTCGATGTTGTTGAGACCCAGCAAACGCCGGTCAGCCCCATAGATGGCGCCATAGCGAGGACCGTTTACATTGACCACCGGCGGGCCTTCGGCCCCCAGGGTCTTCCAGACGACACCACCCCAACCGGCTTCAAAGGCGCGGCGCACATTGTATTCCTTGTCCGTCGGCGGCGCAGAGGCCAGCCAGTACGGATTTGGGCTGGAAATGCCCAGAAAGTTTGTTGTCAGATCGGCCATGGCTTCTCCCTTCCCGGCTCAGCCGGATTTTTTGAATATCATTTCGGTCGGACGTATGCGCCCGGCCTTGAGGTTTTTGACGTAGTTCTGGAACTTTTCGGGTGCCGTCTCGCCCATCATCAGATGAATGCCCAGCGGTGCCGGGCCGGATTCGGCAATCTTTGCAAAGACGTCCTCGAAGAACTGTATCGCGAATTCGGTGCGATCCGTTTCTGTCACCAGTTCAAGACCCGCGGCGCTTGCCGCAGACTTATAAACACCCGGCGCATCCACGAACGAGGTTTCGGCAACAGTGGACCACGGCAGAGGGAAAGCCAGCGGCTCGTCCACGTCTCCGGCCATCACATCGAACAGGGCAAAAGTACCGCCCTTGGCCAGCGCCCGCGACACTTCAGCGAACAGCCCGGCCTTGTCCTTTATGTTCATGCCCACATGCATCATGACAGCCAGATCGAACCCAGCATCCGGCACCGGCATCTCCAAAGCACTGCCCACATGAAAGCTGGTTTTCGAGGAATGCCCGACCATATCGCTGAGCACCTTGGCGGTTTCAACGAATTCCGGTGTCAGATCGACGCCTGTTACTGTCGAGCCATAGCGATCCACGACATAGCGAGAGGTTCCGCCGATACCGCATCCGACATCCAGAACACGGGTCGCATGGGTCGGCGACAACTGCGCAAACAGGTTGTTGGTCGCCAGAACGCCGCCCGTATGGAACTCGTCCCCTGCTTTCAGGTCTGCGACCGTGGCCGCATCCGGATCGATACCGCTGGCCTCAAGCGCCGCGCGAACGCGGTCGGTCAGTGCTCCGGTGGTGTAGTGTTGCGCTACGGCTTGTTCGATCTGGGACATGGGAATACCTCAGCAGCGAAAGGAATGGGGCGAATACCCCATCCTATCACGAAACCAGCGTCTCGTGGATGTCCATCGCAGCATCCCGGCCTTCAGCAACAGCCGTAACGGTGAGGTCTTCACCGCCCGCCGCGCAATCTCCACCCGCCCAGACACCTGCCACGGAAGTGCGGCCCGCACCGTTGACAGCGATCTTGTTGCCGTCCAGCTTCAGCCCTTCCGGCGCACCTTCCAGCGTTTGACCAATGGCCTTGAACACCTGATCGACAGGCAGGCGCACGGTTTCGCCCGTACCAATCAGTTTGCCACCATCATTGACAGTATACTCCAGTTCTATTTCGGTCGCGATATCACTTCCGTGAACTGACAACGGTTGTACGTTGAACATCAGCTTGACGCCTTTTGAAGCCGCCAGGTCCTGTTCGAACCGGCTGGCTCCCATTGCTGAGCGATCCCGACGATAGGCGATGGTGACATTCTCCGCCCCCAGCAGTTTGGACTGCACTGCGGCGTCCACCGCGGTCATCCCGCCACCTATGACGACCACATTGCGACCAACAGGCAAAGTAGCCAAGTCGCTGATCTGCCGGAGATCCGCTATGAAATCCACCGCATCAAGTACGCCATCCTTATCCGCGCCTTCGACACGCAATGCGTTAACCCCGGCCAAACCGATAGAGAGAAAAACGGCGTCATAGTTTTCGCGCAAGCCATCTATTGTTATGTCCTTACCCAACACGGACCCTGTTTCGATGGTGATGCCACCGATCTTTAGAAGCCAATCCACCTCGGCTTTGGCAAAGTTGTTTGTGGCTTTATACGCGGCAATGCCGAACTCGTTCAGCCCCCCCGATTTTGCACGTGCCTCGTGGATCACCACATCATGGCCCATCATTGCCAGTCGGTGAGCACAGGCCAACCCTGCCGGACCTGCCCCGACAACAACTACGGTTTTGCCTGTCGGTGCGGCACGGCTGAACGGGTGCGTGCCAGAAGCCATCATGCTGTCTGTGGCATACCGCTGCAAACGTCCAATCTCGACCGGTTTGCCTTCGGCAGCCTCCCGAACGCAAACCTCTTCACACAGCGTTTCAGTAGGACAGACGCGGGCACACATCCCGCCAAGAATATTTTGTTCTAAGATAGTCTTGGCTGCCGCCTCGGGTTGTCCCGCCTGAATCTGTCGAATGAACAGCGGGATATCGATATCGGTGGGACAGGCCTTGGTGCACGGCGCATCATAACAGAAATAGCAGCGATCTGCCGCCACCGCGGCCTCGTGAGGCGCATAAGGCGGATGCAGATCCGCGAAATTCGAAATCAGCTCTTCGCTGGAAAGCCGTCCGGCTACAATGCCGGGAGCCATCTGGCCCTTTGCCATCGCTCTACTCCCTGTAGATGTGTTTTCTTGACTACAGCTTGCCACATTTGAAATTTTTATCAATTGGTAAAATTTAGAAATCAATCAAAAAAAGCGAAATCCGGACCATTCGGCCCGGATCTCATGAAACCTGGAACTGTTCGCGCGGTTTGCCAGTTCACACCATATTCGTCAGATGCCCGGACTTGATCCAGACGCGGGCACCCTCTGGCCCGACAATCGCCCGAAACTCGGCACCCGGCGGCAACCGCAGCCAATCCCACTTGCCGAATTTCTCTTCTGATTCTGTGAACATCCCACGGATCACAAACACTTCCAAACCTCCGGCTACGTCAATGCTGACATCTGCTCCCGGCAACCATGTTTCGACGCGGACGTCTTCGTGGATATCTTTGTAGAGAGCGATGTCACTCTCACCGTTGAGCGAACGATGCACTTCCGTGCGGTCTGCTGGATCAAACTGATGAAGCTTGACCAGAATGGTCGCCCCTTCTTGCGCCGAAGGTGTGTGAGAAGTGGTTGGCGGATTACGAACATAGCTGCCAACTGGGAAATCGCCGCTTTCATCCTGAAATAAGCCTTCGAGTACGAGAAACTCTTCCCCACCATCGTGGGTATGCGCAGCAAAAGAGCTCCCAGGCGCGAAACGGACAATCGTTGTGGCCCGCGCAACCTCTTCTCCAATACGGTCCAGCATCTTCCGCTCGACCCCAACCGCCGGAGATTTCACCCATTCGGTTTCCTCAAAATGCACGGCTGCGCGTTTCGTGAAATCGGCATTGATCCTCATGGGCTTTCTCCTGACCTTTTTTCCATCTTTAGATGGTATCTCAAGCGTAAAGTTCCAACATATTTGAAGAGAGAGCGTAGCAAGGCACCTGTTCCTCCAAAATGGTTTTCACCCAACAAGGCACACTCTATAAGCGCTTGGCAGCCGAAGCCAAAACAGGCAGAGACCTTCAATGACACAGAATACGGGCGCAAGCTTCAATATTGTCATCATCGGGCAAAATAACCGCTTGCAATACGAAGCCGTTCTGTTTGCCGCATCGCTGCGTTTGAGTTCCCCCAATTTCAATGGCCGCCTAATCGTCGCCGCACCGCAAATGGGGTCAGAATGGAACAACGACCCCGGCATACGAAATGAGGACATTCTGAATGCACTGGACTACTTGGAGGTCGAATTCTTACCCTTTGAAAGCCGAGTTTTCGGCGAAAGTTACCCCTATGGCAACAAGATCGAAGCCCTTTTGTCATTACCTGAGGGAGAACC
Organism: Ruegeria sp. BHSB058; assembly: GCF_059613285.1. Classification (NCBI taxonomy): domain Bacteria; kingdom Pseudomonadati; phylum Pseudomonadota; class Alphaproteobacteria; order Rhodobacterales; family Roseobacteraceae; genus Ruegeria; species Ruegeria sp. BHSB058. The sequence goes on from NZ_JBXWSF010000003.1 coordinate 5,183, forward strand.
GTTTGTATTCTTTGATACCGATACCCTGATCACCGGCGATCTAACCACGGTCCCGTTCGAGTTTGAACGCCCTTCGGCCTCGTTACGGGTCGAAGGAACCTGGCCCAAACCTACACTTTATGGCCCAGGCTTCGACGACATCTGGCGCGCCTTATATCAACGTTTTGGACTGGATTTTGAAAGCTCTCTCGATCACAGTCAGCCGGTCGATCATTGGCGGCGTTACTTGTACTTCAACGCAGGCTTTTTTTACTATTCCTGCCCAAGAAAGTTCGGACAGCGGTTTCTCGACTATGCCCGCTCCATTCGAGATGGCGATATTCCCGAACTTGTAGGGCAAAGCCTTGATCCATGGCTGGATCAGGTTGCGCTGCCCCTGGTGATCCACTCATTCGGCGGTGGGCGTGACGCGTTGCCGCTGGGACTTCTGGATGGGACCGTCAGTTGCCACTATCGCCTGTTTCCCTTGTTGTATGCCCGTGAGAGTGACCATGCCATCGAAGTCGCCGAAGCGGCCACATCTCATAACAAAATCAAAAAAGCACTAAAACCGTATGAACCAATAAAGAAAATGGTGCTTCAAGGCAAAGGCGCCAAAGTACGAGCGATGTTCGACCAACGCAACCTGCCTGTAAGAGAACAGGTCATTCGCAAACGGATCAAGGACAGTGGCCTATGGCTCCGTTGAGCGCTCCTGATTATCCAGCCTATGACACACCACCGTTCTTTACATAGGGTTCGTTGTGAAACTGCAAGCTATAGCTTACTGATTCCGCCAAGCATGTTCCAAAGGGAGACCAGATGATGTCCAACGGCCCGACTTATGGCTTTGATACGCTGCAAATTCATGCCGGAGCGCGCCCCGATCCGGCAACCGGCGCAAGGCAGACGCCGATTTATCAGACCACGGCCTACGTGTTCCGCGATGCCGATCACGCTGCAGCGCTTTTTAACCTGCAAGAGGTCGGCTTTATCTATTCGCGCCTGACCAATCCGACCGTCGCGGTTCTGCAAGAACGCATCGCAACACTCGAAGGCGGTGTTGGCGCGGTTTGCTGCTCGTCGGGCCATGCGGCACAGATCATGGCCCTGTTTCCGTTGATGGGACCAGGTTGCAACGTTGTCGCATCGACGCGCCTATATGGCGGAACGGTCACTCAATTCAGCCAGACGATAAAACGGTTCGGATGGTCGGCCAAATTCGTCGATACCGACGACCTTGACGCGGTGAAAAAGGCAATCGACGAAAACACTCGGGCCGTGTTTTGTGAATCCGTTGCCAATCCCGGAGGCTATGTGACTGACATTCGGTCGCTTGCAGATGTCGCTGATGCAGCCGGCGTTCCGCTAATCGTGGACAATACTTCGGCCACCCCGTACCTCTGCCGCCCGATCGAACAAGGTGCAACGCTTGTTGTGCATTCGACCACGAAATACCTTACCGGCAATGGTACGGTAACTGGTGGCTGTATCGTGGATTCCGGGCAGTTTGATTGGTCCGCCAGTGACAAATTTCCCTCGCTCAACGCGCCCGAACCAGCCTATCATGGGCTGAAATTTCACGAAACATTCGGTCCCCTCGCTTTCACTTTCCACAGCATCGCTATCGGCCTGCGTGATCTGGGCATGACAATGAACCCACAAGCGGCACACTATACATTGATGGGCATCGAAACACTCTCTCTAAGGATGCAGCGCCACGTGGAAAACGCGATGAAGGTGGCGGCATGGCTCGAAACGGATGAGCGTGTGGACTATGTGACCTATGCTGGCCTGCCCTCTTCCCCTTATCATGATCGGGTCAAAAAATATTACCCCAAGGGCGCGGGTGCTTTGTTCACATTTGCAGTCAAGGGCGGATATGAGGCTTGCGTCAAGCTCGTCAACGCGCTCGAGATTTTCAGTCATGTGGCCAACCTCGGAGATGCACGTTCGCTGATCATTCACTCAGCCTCTACAACACACCGCCAGTTGACAGTAGAGCAACAGGAAGCCGCAGGTGCGGGACCAAACGTTGTACGCCTTTCCATCGGCATCGAAGATGCGGACGACCTGATTGCCGATTTGGATCAGGCGCTGGCAAAGGCGTGTGACTGAACGCTACTGGCGATTGTACCATGACGGAGCAGCGCACTAACAAATTTGGACAACCCATCGGAGAGCCGGTCACGACCGGTTTTCCGCGCCCTCTCCCACCTCATAGTGCAATGCATGGGCAGTTCTGTTCAGTTTTGCCTTTGGACGTAAACGCGCACGGTCCGGAATTATTCCGGGCCTATGCGCAAGACGCGAACGGGCGGAACTGGACCTATCTGCCCTATGGCCCTTTTGACACCCAGGCGAGTTTTCTGGATTGGATGATCAACTCCTGCTCGGGAGCCGATCCTCTTTTTCATACCGTAACCAATGTCGAGGGAATGCCAGTCGGAATAGCCAGTTATCTACGCATCGAACCCAACCACGGAGCAATTGAAGTCGGGCACATCCATTTCTCGCCCCTGCTTCAGCGCCGTCCCGAGTCGACAGAGGCGATGTATCTGATGATGCGCCGGGTTTTCGATGAACTAGGTTACCGCAGATATGAGTGGAAATGTGATGCTTTGAACGGCCCGTCCTGTCGAGCAGCTGAACGTCTTGGGTTCCGGTATGAGGGTACGTTCCGTCAGGCGACGCATTACAAGGGTCGGAACCGGGATACCGCCTGGTTTGCCATTATCGATAAGGACTGGCCGCGCATCCGGCGCACCTTTCAAACTTGGCTTGACCCCGGAAATTTTGATGCCGCGGGCCAACAGAAATCAGCGCTATTGGCCCGCGAGAGTTGAAAGCGGACTATTCCGCTATCTCAAATACCATCGACACGGAGGTTTCCACCGTTATCTCACCGGCGGCGATTGGAAGTCCGCCCGAATCGGCCATCGACATCTCAGCCATACGCATCATTGGTCGACCGCCTCCACCGTGATCGTTGATGGCAACGACTTTGCCGAGCGTTATACCCGCCGCATCAGCCAACTGTTTCGCCTTGTTCATTGCATCAGCAACCGCTTTGACGCGCGCATCAGCCTCCAACGGCTTTGGATCCTGCATTCCAAAGTTCAACCCGTCAAAATCATTTGCACCGTCGCGAATGACCGAATCCAGTATGCCCCCCAAACGATCAAGATCGCGAATCCGAACGACAACCCGATTCGACGCGACAAAGCCAGTTATTCTGGGCTCCTGATCATTCTGGCCATGACGCCCAGCCCAAACCGGGGACAGAGATAGATCACGTGTTTGGATGTCACGCTCCTCGATCTCTAGTTCCAAGAGCCTGTTCAGAATCGCGGTCACGGCATCTGATGTCGCACGCATTGCCGCGGCAGCTTCGGTGTTCTGGTTGGTAACGCCTAACGTGATGGTCGCCATATCTGGCGCTGCCTCAGCTGTTCCGGTTCCGTTGACCGTGATACGGCCTTCATCTGCGCGCGCCAATCCTGCAGCTGTTGCCAACAAAACTGCAATAAGAAAAACCAATATCCTCAAAACACTTTCTCCTGTTGTTTCAGTCATAAAGATGGGTGCGCGGGGCTTTGCCGGACAAGGGGAGATTTGGTGTTTTTCTTTCCCTCGGCGACATCCTGCTCTAATCTCGGCACGTGGACACGATACCGTCTGCACATGATCTGAGGTTTACGGTATTTCCAGAGCATGAAACCCGCATTTGCTTTGCTGTTGTCGGTCGACAAGATCACGTTGCTGCACCGAGCCGATCAGGGCTGGTTGCGGGTCGGGGATGTATTCGCCAGCGATCCCGACCTCACCGCTGTTCTGGCAACTCTATTGGAGAAGGCCACGTTGCTCGAACTGGACACACGCTGCAAGGTGGTGCTTCCCGACGATCAGATCAGATATCTGACGATTGATACCGGTTCGGCCTCCGTTGACGAAAGACAGGTCCTGATTGAATCGGAACTTGAATCCGCGACTCCGTATCGGCTGAACGATCTGGTCTTTGACGCTGCAGAAGAGGGAACGGTTACGCATGTCGCCGCAGTCGCCAAAGTCACACTGAGCGAGGCAGAGGCATTTGCCAGAAAGCACCAGTTTCAACCAGTCAGCTACGTTGCATTGCCCAAACCAGATATGTTCCCACATGAACCGTTCTTTGGAGCAGCTTTGGGATTTGACGAACCGATCGAGCCAGACGACGATCGAATCGAAATAGTCGGGGAAGCCTCTATTCCGCAATTTGAAATTTCTTCGGATGCACTTTCCCAGAACCGAGAAATCTCTGTTCCTTTAGTCCAAGGCCCCGTCGGACCGGCAACAGGGCGACAAGACACCGTAGGATTCACATCGTGCCGACGCCCAAATCTACCCGAAGTCGAACAGGAAAACACAGGAAACAGCGCCGAGCCAACTCCAACAAAACCCGTAGAAAAACCGCACACTACTAAACTGCAGCGACCGCACCAACCTACAATACATCCGATCGCCGACTCGGCACCAGCTGCGGTATTTCAGGCGCCAATCGTGCCGAAATCACCGCCGAATGAGGCGGAGAGATTGACAATCTTCGGCGCAAGAAACTCAGGGCGCAAAAATCGTCTTTTAACGATTACGGCCATTGCCGCATCAATGTTTGTCGTCACAGGTTTGGCGGGTTGGCTTGTAGTTGGGACGAGCACTGGTCCCGATGCCGTTCCTGACCTCCAGAACCCGCCATTAGAAGTATCCGAGCGGTTCAACCCTGCCGATCCCGATGAAGGGCCACATGTGGTTGTCGATCAGGGCATTCCCGAAACGGCGGGAACGCCGGTGTTATCCGTCACAGACAGCGCAGTTCTCGACGCTTTGCGGGTCGAACCCCAGTCAGTTGATGTGGTTGACGTCAATCCAGAAGTAGAAGACTCACTTTATGCAGAGAGTGGTGTCTGGAGTGACGATCCGTTACCGCCTTTGGATCCTGAGATCGACACGTCCCTTAATGATCTTTACGTGGCCTCAATCGATACCGCCGACCTGTCGCAAGATGCCATCGCTTTACCTGATGCAGATTCGTTTAATACCGACTATCCTCTTGGTCAGGTAAGCCTCCCAGGCACGGCTGGAGCGAAATTTGAACTAGACTCTCGAGGGCTGGTGACTGCAACGCCCGAAGGAACGCTCAATCCGGATGGGGTGATAATCTATTTGGGACGGCCCTCGACCGTACCGCCGCCGCCACCCGAACGGACTGAATCCAAACCGGAAATAGATGAAACCCTAGTTCGCCTTGGCGGGTTCAAGCCGAAGCTGCGCCCCGATACACTTGTAGAGAATAGTGAACGCCAGCAACTTGGTGGGCGCTCGGTCGAAGAATTGGCCGGGCTGCGCCCCAAATTACGCCCTGAATCCCTCCAGACCGATCCGAAGATTGACAACGCACCAACAGCTCTTGCTGTTGTTGTCGCTTTGAAACCAAAGGTCCGCCCGAAAGGTCTGGCACCTGTAACGGCCTCAGTGTCCGCGGCAACAAACAGCACACTTGGAGCGTCAGGCGGTCAGGACAGTTCTGCATCTTCCGAGGAAGCAGGCAGTTTTGCAGCAATATCCGTTACGCCGAAAATCCCTTCAACAGCATCAGTTGCCCGTCAGGCAACGCTAGACAATGCGCTCAACCTTAGGCGTCTCAACTTGATCGGCGTATATGGAACCCCGGCCAACCGTCGAGCTTTGATCCGACTGCCGAGCGGGCGGTACAAAAAGGTCAAAGTCGGCGACCGGATCGACGGCGGGAAGATCGTCGCCATTGGCGACAGCGAATTACACTATCAAAAAAACGGCCGAAAAGTAACGCTGGACATGCCTAAAGGCTGAGTTCCCGTCTTTCTCTTGTAGAATCCCCTTGATGCTGCCTATCGAAACCTTGTCTCGCAGAACTCGCACCGAGGTGCAGACAATGGGGAAGTGGCTGTCGTGTTCTGGAAGTTCTGCGCGACCATTCCGTTTGTTTGACTGATCACGTTGGTACTGCAGACGTCATAAAATAGCCCATGGCTCCGTCGCAAAAAAAACGCCACGCGAGGGAGCGCGACGCTTTTCTTTTTCGGGCCTGTTTTTCAAGCCCGCGTCCCATATCTGTCTATTCCGCAGCGTGAATCTCACCAGTTTCGATCTGCTCGCGCTCGATTGACTCGAAAAGCGCCTTGAAGTTGCCCTCACCAAATCCGTCATCGCCTTTTCGCTGGATGAACTCAAAGAAGATTGGGCCAATTACGGTTTTCGAGAAAATCTGAAGCAGAATTTTGGTCTCACCGCCGTCAATCACGCCTTCCCCATCGATCAGGATACCATGTTTCATCATTCGATCCTTGGGTTCGCCATGACCCGTGACACGTTCATAGGACATGTCATAATAGGCCTCGTTCGGGCCGGGCATGAATTTCAAACCCTTGGCCGCGATTGCGTCTGTCGAATCGTATATATCATCAGTACCCACCGCGATGTGCTGGATCCCTTCACCCTTGTACTTCTTCAGATAGGCCACGATCTGGCCCGTTTCGCCGCGGTCTTCATTGATCGGGATGCGGATGCGGCCACATGGCGATGTCAGTGCGCGACTGAACAACCCGGTAAACTTGCCTTGAATGTCAAAGAAACGGATTTCCTTGAAGTTGAACAGATCGCCATAGAACTTGAACCACTTGTCCATGTTGCCCTTGAAGACATTGTGAGTCAGGTGATCGAGGTAATAGAACCCGTCGCCACGCGGTTTGGATTGCTTGAGCCACTCGAACTCTGCGTTGTAGGGTGAAGTATCGTAGTATTGGTCGATGAAATATATCAGAGAGCCACCAATGCCCTTGATGGCGGGTACATTCATTGTTTTGTCGGCGGCATCATACGGCTCGGCACCTTTCGAGACTGCATGCTCATAGGCGTCCCGCGCATCCGCAACACGCCAAGCCATCGCCGGGGCGCATGGGCCGTGTTCCTCGACGAATTTTGCAGCAAAGCTGTTCACATCGGCATTCAGGATATACGTCACGTCGCCTTGCTGCCAGAGTTCGACCAAGGGCTTGTTCTTGTGGCGGGCTACCAGTTCAAACCCCATCTTGGAAAACAAATCACGCAGTTCCTGCGGTTCGGGATGAGCGAATTCGACAAACTCGAACCCATCCGTGCCAGCGGGGTTATCAGCGCTGATAACAGACTTGGGGGCATTGTGTGGAAAGGGGCCCATGCGGCTTCTCCATGTTAGGACGGGTTCAATTTAGCTGATTCGAGAATACGCCTTTCTAGATGCTAGTTTTGCGCAATTTTTAGCTTACCCAGATGTTTACACGCGCGTTTCGCGCACTATCATTGAGAAAAAAGAGAAAATGACGCACATGCTGGATTCTATAGACTCGAAACTTCTGGCAGCACTGCAAAAGAACGCCCACCTAACCTCACATCAGTTGGGAGAGATGTTGAATTTATCGCCTAGCCAGGCAGGTCGCCGCCGACAAAGGCTTGAAGCAGAAGGTTACATCACCAACTATGCGGCCAAACTGGATCCCTTGAAACTAGGCCTGCATGTTCAGGGCTTTATTCAGGTGCACCTTGGTACTCACGGTCCTGACCAGTCCGCCGGATTCGCCCGCATGGTCCATTCGCGACCAGAGATCACCAGTGCCTGGACGATGACCGGAGAAGCGGATTATCTCCTACACGTCTATTGCGACGATCTTCCTGCTCTCAATCGGTTGCTTCACGAGGTAATCCTGCCCCATCCTGCAGTTGCGCGGGTACAAAGCCAGATCGTTATGGACCAATTGAAACGGGACGCTCCCCTGCCTATTTGAACGCCGGAAAGGGCACCAATGGAAAATTTCCTCTACCAGGCTTCGATTTATCTGGCGGCGGCGGTAATAGCGGTACCGCTTTCGGCACGTCTGGGATTGGGATCGGTACTGGGCTATCTGGCCGCCGGCATTGTCATTGGACCGATTCTGGGGTTGGTCGGCGCAGAAACAGCCAGCCTCCAGCACGTTGCCGAGTTCGGTGTCGTCATGATGCTGTTCCTGATCGGCTTGGAGCTTGAACCCAAAGCACTTTGGGATATGCGCGACAAGCTTCTGGGGCTTGGCGGGCTCCAGGTCGGGGTATCTTCGCTTGCGATCATGGTGGTAGCTATGATTGCCGGACATTCGTGGTCGATCGCCTTGGCCGTCGGGCTGACGCTGTCCTTGTCGTCGACGGCCATCGTGCTGCAGACCCTTTCGGAAAAGGGACTGATGCAGACCAACGGCGGGCGAGCGACGTTTTCCGTGTTGCTCACGCAAGACATCGCGGTCATTCCCATCCTCGCCTTCCTTCCATTGCTCGCCATCAGCCCTGGTGCACGGATACAAAACGACGGTTCCATCAGCCGCGGAGGTAGTGATAGCGGCCATCATCAGGCTCTTTCACTGGTAGACGGCTTGCCGGGCTGGGCAGTGACCTTGGTAACGATTGGAGCGATTGTATTTGTTGTTCTCGCTGGCGTCTATTTAACCCGACCCTTGTTTCGCTTTATTCACTCCACGCGGCTGCGCGAAATGTACACGGCCCTGGCGTTAATGATCGTGGTAGGCATTTCTTTCCTGATGACGTTGGTTGGGCTGTCTCCTGCACTCGGTTCATTTCTTGCTGGCGTGGTTCTGGCCAGTTCTGAATTCCGCCATGAAATGGAAAGTGACCTTGAACCCTTCAAAGGCCTGCTGCTGGGGTTGTTCTTCATTACTGTCGGCGCAGGGATCGACATCGCCTATTTTTTCCGCGATCCGTTTGACCTGATCGGGCTGGCGTTACTGGTAATACTGGCCAAAGGTATCATTCTCTACGTCGTAGGTCGTGCATTCAAACTCAAAGGGCGGGATCGCTGGCTTTTCACTCTTGGATTGGCCCAAGCAGGTGAATTCGGTTTCGTTCTGCTGGCGTTTTCCACCAAACAAAACGTCATTCCGCCAGACTTGTCGCAAAAGCTTCTGATGGTCATTGCCCTGACCATGCTGATCACACCGCTTTTGTTTATTGCCTACGACATCCTGTCTCGAAACATGCGGGACAAAATCCCGACACCCGAACCAGACAAGATCGACGAAGCAGGCCCGGTAATTATAGCAGGCATTGGGCGGTTCGGGCAGATCGTTAATCGGTTGGTACAAGCCAGTGGTTTCAAGACCATCGTTTTGGATCACAATATTGAAACGATCCAGTTGATGCGTCGCTTCGGAGTCAAAGGCTTTCTAGGAGACCCGACCCGACCGGAACTGCTACGTGCAGCCGGGCTCGCAAAGGCACAGGTTCTGGTGGCAGCCATGGATGATCCGAAGATGGTGACGCGTCTTGTGACATACGCCCGCAGACAGCGACCTGACCTGCACATTATCGCCCGTGCCCGTGACCGCAATCACGTCTACGAACTCTATCAGGCCGGGGCTGACGACATCGTTCGCGAAATGTTCGACGGGGCATTGCGCGCAGGACGCTATGTTCTAGAGAATGTCGGCCTCAGTGAGTACGAGGCCGCGCAGGCTGAAAAGACATTCTATCGCCACGACCGCAACACGATCCGGGATTTGGCGGATCTGTGGGTACCCGGCATGCCGACCGCCGAGAACAAGAAATACATCGAACGGGCTCAGCTTCTAGAGAAAGACCTCGAAACCGCGCTTTTGGAACTAGCTGAGGAACATGCCAAGAAAACTGCTTGATCGTCACCCGACGGGTCAATGCTAATGCGGCCCGCCCTAGACAGACAGGCGGTTCAACCGTCCGATACACCTGCTTCGGCAAAAGTCGCCATACCTGAATGGCATGCGACAGCGCTTTTCAGAATGTGTATGGCCAGCGCCGCGCCCGACCCCTCGCCCAATCGAAGACCAAGGGACAACAGCGGCTCCTTGTTCAGTTGTGCCAAAACTGCGCCGTGTGCGCCCTCGGCGCTCTGGTGCCCGGCAACGGTATGATTCAGCGCACCAGGTACCGTGTATTCCAGGCACGCCGCGGCCGCCGAACAGATAAAACCGTCCAGGATGACGGGAATGCGCAACACCCGCGCGGCAGCGATTGCACCAGCCATCGCCGCGATTTCGCGTCCACCTAGCCTACGCAAGATTTCGATGCCATCCCCGCTGTCACCATGCAGGGCAACACCTTCGGCCACGACGCGTGTTTTATTAGCAAGTCCAGCATCATCGACACCGGTGCCGCGCCCGGTCCAGTCTACAGCTTCTCCACCAAACAAGGCACAAGCAATAGCAGCCGCTGGTGTCGTGTTTCCGATCCCCATTTCACCTACAACCAGAAGATCCGAATTCGGACTGACCGCATGCCAGCCGGTCCGCAGCGCCATCAAAAGGTCGTCTTCAGACATCGCGGACGCCTTGGTAAAATCTTCAGTCGGCCGATCCAGTTCAAGCGCACAGACATCCAACTTTGCGCCCGCTGCCTTTGCCAACTGATTGATCGCAGCGCCACCATGCTGGAAATTCAAAACCATTTGCTCGGTCACTTCCGGTGGAAATGCCGACACCCCTTGCACCGTAACACCGTGGTTTCCTGCAAATACGATGACCTGTGGCGCTTCGATTACTGGCCGTGCATTCCCTCGCCAACCAGCATACCAGATGGCCAGTTCTTCCAGCCGCCCAAGCGCCCCCGGCGGTTTCGTCAACTGCCCATTGCGTTCTTCCGCCCCTTTGACCGCTTCGATATCTGGACCAGGCGCATCGGAGAGAAATGCACGAAATGAATTCAAATCGGAGAGTTCGGGCAGCATGGAAAGCCTCGTTGCATCGGAGTGGTGCTGCGTGTTTAACCACTGCATCCGTTGCCGCAACACCCCGAAAGGCCTGGATGTGACAAAAAACGACACGAAAGCTTTTTTGCTGTGGGATGTTGTCCTTGCACTCGTCCTGCTGACACGCCTGCCGATTCCAATGCTCCCTGACTGGGTGCTTGCTCGTCAGAAGCGAGCCTCATGGGCATTTCCAGTTGTGGGCCTGGTTCTGGGGGCGCTGGCCTGCACTGTCGGCCAGATCGCAGTCGCCATCGGGCTTTCATCGTGGGTGAGCGGCGGTTTGGTTGTTGCGGTCCTGATCCTCTGCGCGGGCGCGATGCACGAGGACGGCTTGGCTGATACCGCAGACGGGTTATGGGGCGGTTTTTCCCCAGAAAGACGGTTGGAGATCATGAAGGACAGCCATATCGGCACCTATGGGGTCCTGGCGCTGATCCTGTCCCAGTTTCTCCGGATCTCGGCTGTTGCCGCACTCATAGCCGCAGGAGCCTTGTGGTCGCTTCTCGCGGCGGCAATCTGGTCGCGGGCCTTGATGCCAATCTCAATGGGAGTTTTGCCCAATGCTCGAATTTCTGGTCTCAGCCATCAGGTTGGACGACCCTCAAAAGCCACTTGGATAGCTGGTCTGGGAGTTGCGCTAGTTTTTTGCTTTGTCCTGGGTGGTACTGCATTCCTGCTCCCTGCACTCTGCGCAAGCGCCACGGCATTTGCACTCGCAGTGATCGCCAAATCAAAAATCGGCGGGCAGACGGGTGATATACTCGGGGCTACGCAGGCACTCAGCGAAATCGCTTTTCTTTTGGCACTGGCGGCGCAAACCTGACTAAAGACACATGATCAGGGCATTACCGCAACCACAAAAAAAGACCGCCCGAAACGGGGCGGCCTTTGTCTTATCATGGCTATGTTACGCAGCGCGCGAAGTCAGGACATCATCCACCTGCTTGGCAGCCGACATCTCATCCCCGCCGGATACAGCGGCGACCTCACGAGTTAACCGTTCCAGTGCAGCTTCATAAAGCTGACGCTCTGAATAGCTTTGCTCGCGCTGGTCATCAGTTCGGTGAAGGTCGCGAACCACTTCGGCGATCGAGATCAGATCTCCCGAGTTGATCTTTTGCTCGTACTCTTGCGCGCGACGAGACCACATGGCGCGTTTGACCTTGGCTTTACCCTTCAGTGTCTTCATTGCCTGACTAATCACATCGGGTGAACTGAGCGATCGCAGGCCGGACTCGGTTGCCTTGTTGGTCGGCACACGGAGGGTCATTTTGTCCTTTTCAAAGGAAATCACGAACAGCTCGAGTGTGAACCCGGCGACTTCCTGCTCTTCGATCGACATGATCTGTCCAACGCCATGCGCCGGATACACAACATACTCGTTCGGGCGGAATTCGAGCTTCTTCGACTTTGTCATTCACATTTTTCCTTGGTTGGAGACCGACATGCAGACAACGAAAACAGCCATTCGGGGCATTGGTTCAGCCCCGGCTGGCGGTGTCCATGTCACTAATTTACAACTCCAAAGCATACACACTTACGGAGCACATCCCGATCTCTGTCATCTTGTGACACCAACCATACCATAAAAATCCGACCACTGGAAGTTGACCCAGCGTAATACGCAGGGAAGCACTTTGTTTTCAAGGATCCGACAATGGTACTCTTGTATCACTTCATGACGATCAACGCCGAATCACTCAACCACCTTCGCCCGGCGTTTCGGAGAAATACTTCTCCATTTTGCCTTCTTCTCCGTCACGTTCCTCGGCATCTGGCAGCGGATCCTTCTTGGTCACAATTACCGGCCACTGCTCGGCATATTTGCGGTTGAACTCGACCCACTGCTCCATCCCCGGTTCGGTGTCAGGACGAATTGCGTCGGCAGGGCATTCCGGCTCACACACTCCACAGTCGATGCATTCATCGGGGTGAATGACCAGTGTGTTTTCACCTTCATAGAAACAATCCACAGGGCAGACTTCGACACAGTCGGTATATTTGCAGCCAATACAGTTTTCGGTGACAACATAGGTCATGGTCGGAATCCCGTTTACACTTTGGCGACTAGCTAAAACAGACTTGCCCGCTCTTCAAGGGAAGATCACCCCTCATCAGGTCGAGAAAGATCAAGCTTGCGTCGATCTTTCTTAGTTGGGTGACCTTTTCCCTCGAATTTCGGATTTGCCTGAGGTTCGTCCCGCTTTTCCGTCAAATCCTCGTACAACGTTTGCGCCTCAGGCGCCGGACCACGCCTTGCACCCAAGGCCGCAATACGAACGACGCGAATATCCCGGCCCTGGGCGAAGGTGAGAACGTCGCCAAGTCCAACGCCATAGGCAGGTTTTAGTACCCGGCTTCCATTTACGCGGACGTGACCGCAGCCAACCAACTTGGCAGCCAGGCTGCGCGTCTTGAAAAAACGCGCATGCCAAAGCCATTTGTCGATACGAAGCTTGGCCTGAGCCTCGCCCATATCTGGTCAGTTACCTTCCTTGAGCGCCATCAGCGCAGCAAAGGGGTTGTCCGGATCGATGGCTTTTTCTTTTTTCGGAGGACGGGAAGAGAAGGTCTTGGCACCCTGCAGAGGTTTGCCGCCTTTTTTTCCTTGCGGCTTCCCTCGTCCATCCTGAGGCTTTCCGCGTGGTTTGCCTTTGCCCTGACCCGTGCGCTGCTCCCGGCGTGGCCCGCGGTTGGTTTGACGCTGGCGACCCCACACAAACGTATAAAAAACCTCATTCTCGGGCTCACCCTCAGTCGGAAGGGCGGCTACTGTCTCAGTGACCTCTGCGACCTCTGTTATTTCCGAAGGTTCAGAGTTCTCTGCCTCTACGGCCGCGCTTTCTTGCTCTTCTGCAGCCTCCGCCTGATCTGGCGCTTCCGTCGTCGTAGCAGGCTCTGAAACGGTCTCCGTTGCAGCTGGCTTGATCTTGGGGCGCTCGCCGCGCTCGGCACTATAGCCCAGCCCCTTCATCAACTCGGCAAACTGATCCAATGTCATACCAGTGATCGAAAGCATATCGGCTTTGGCTTCGAACCCGCCCCGGCTGTCCTCGGAACGCAGCATATCCGCCAGGCGCTCCAGCATGTCGATGCGAATCGAACGTTCGCCTGCTGCGCGATAACCGCACATGGTGTCATAGCCATCTGGTGCATCAATTGCAGTTGGAACAGTCACCAAACCAGGCGGCGGCGCCTCGGGGAATTCTTGCAAACCTTCTGCTAGTGACCACAAAACCAGCCTCAACCGCGTCGGGGCGGGTTTCAGCAACAACGGCATAAAGATGGTGAATTGTCCGAATCGAATACCATGTTTGCGAAGTGCGCCGCGCGCGTCCTGGTCCAGATCCTTGACCTCTTGTGCGATCTGAGCACGCGGTAGGATCCCAAACGCTTCGACCATTCTGAACGCAAACCCGCGTGCTAGCCCGGTCAACTCCTCATCCCGCGACAAGGTCAAAAGCGGTTCAAAAAGCGCAGAAATTTTTCGGTCAATGAAATGCTGCAAACGGCGTTGTACCTTTTGCTGCACATCCGGGCCTGCAGCTTCATCCACAAACACTTCAACCTGCGGATTGAGCGGTCCGGCACCCGAGACAAGTTTGCCTACGGCGTACTCGCCCCACATAAGGCCACCCTGTTCGGTGAAATCAATCTCGGTATCGGGAGCATTGTAGAAGCGGTCGGCGCGTAGATGGAATTGCGGTGCCAGAGCCTGCAAAGACGCCGATTTCAGTGCCTTCGCTTCGGCCCCTTGTGCGCTTTTGTCCGGGCTGAACCGGAAGCCTTCCAAACGACCAACGAATTCTCCTTCGACGGTCACTTCACCCTTGTCATTAACCTCGGCCAAAAGGGCCTCCTTCTGCTTGAGCCGGCGCAACAACACGGAAGTGCGCCGATCCACAAATCTTTGTGTCAAACGTTCGTGAAGAGCGTCTGACACCCTGTCTTCTACAGCGCGCGTTTCGGCGCGCCAATGCGATTCGTCACGAACCCAGCCATTCCGCTGGGCGACGTATGTCCATGTGCGAATATATGCCAGTCGTCTGGAAAGTGCATCTATGTCGCCGTCAGTTCTGTCAATACGGCGGATTTGCCGCGCCATGAAGTCCTCATGAATGGCGCCGTGCTCGTGCAGATTGCCGTAGATAACCTCCAAAAGGGTGGCATGTTCAGCATGGCTGATGCCTCGAAAGTCCGGAATGCGGCATACATCCCACAACAACCGAACCGAAGAGCCATCGCTGGCGCGCGCAGCTACCTCAGTCACTTGGGAAAGAGATTTCAACACGTTAAGATCATCGGCAGGCCGTGCCTTGATCAGATGGTCGCTGTCCGGAGCAACCTCAAGAGAGGTGATTAAAGTGTCAATCGAGCCGAACCGCAGAGCCTCGTTTCGCCAGTTCAGCTTTTTGAGAGGCGCAAAGCGGCTTTCCATTATTGCCAGGGCCACACCTTCTTCCAACTGTGGCGCCTCGCCTGTAACGCCAAATGTACCGTCTGACATTCCGCGCCCTGCCCGGCCGGCAATCTGTGCCAACTCATTCGGTGCCAAGGGTCTCATTCGCCTTCCGTCAAACTTGCTTAGCGCCGAGAAAGCTACGTGATTCACATCCAGATTCAGCCCCATGCCAATGGCATCTGTCGCCACCAGATAGTCAACCTCGCCATTTTGGTAGAGCGCTACCTGTGCGTTGCGGGTGCGCGGGCTAAGGGCCCCCATCACCACGGCTGCGCCACCTTTCTGTCGGCGCAGCAATTCAGCAATGGCATAGACATTCTCAACCGAGAAACCGACAATCGCACTGCGCGGCGGCATCCGGCTGATCTTTTTGGAACCTGAATATATCAGTTGCGACATACGTTCGCGGCGCACGAACTGTGTTTGCGGGACAAGCGCGGTGATCGGGCCGCGCATGGTGTCGGACCCCAGAAACAGCGTCTCGTGTGTACCCCGTGCGCGCAGCAACCGATCTGTAAACACATGCCCTCGCTCTGGATCCACACAAAGTTGGATTTCATCCACCGCGACGAAGTCCGCTCCCATTCCTTCCGGCATCGCCTCTACTGTGCAGACCCAATACTGAGCACGCGGCGGCACGATCCTTTCTTCGCCCGTCACTAGCGCCACAACCGATGGCCCGCGAATCGCAACGATCTTGTCATAAACCTCACGCGCCAATAGACGCAGCGGCAGACCAATCACCCCGGTGCGATGCCCCAGCATCCGTTCAATGGCATAGTGTGTTTTGCCTGTGTTGGTCGGGCCCAGAACAGCCACGATTCGGGTTGACCCGTTCACCTATGCCCCCTGCCCCGCATCCAGGGCGATCTAGAGTGATTTGCCCGCCACCTGGGGCTTCAACCGATTCACGGCTTTGGTTACTTCCTCGTGGCTGGGATGTATAGCCAACGCACGCGAATAGATGTCGAAGGCTTTTTCTGGCTGGTTCAAGGCCTCAAAGATCAACCCCAAACCGAAAATCGCGTCATAGTGATTGGGATTAAGCGCCAGCGCCCGCTCGAGATCTGACAGCGCCAAACCGTATCGCTGCAACCCAAAAAACGCGGAAGCGCGAGCATGCCAACCTTCGGCAAAATCGGGCGCGTGATCTGTTAGGGCAGTCAAATGTTCAATAGCGGTCTCAATATCACCGATTTCCAACGCTTCGCGACCTCTTTCAAGCAGGAAATCGGCCGAAGCAGACCCTGACTTGGCCCAAAGCGCCTGCAACTGGCGATCGATATGAATCGATTGCACCGGATCGGCCAGCAACAACTCGCCCAGCAACTTGGCTTCATCGCTTGAATCCGAGTCCTGCGCCACGCTCATTCCGGAAAACGTGACTATGAACGCGATTGCCGCGACGATAGGTTTGAGATTGGGATATTCAAAGCTCATAACAAGAGTCACTGTAGCGTGGCGTCAGAGTAAGTCCAATCACTGCGCCGTATCAATATGAGGAAAAAATGAACGACGTATTAGAGAAGGCCGCGGCCGCACTGAACGACAAACTGGCGGGCGGCGCTTTCGGTGCTTCAGCAAAGTTTTCTATTGCAGAAATGGGTTCGATCGTTCTGGACACTGACGGAGCGCGCGTCAGCGACGAAGATGCCGACGTGACCCTAAGTGCCGATGCCGACACATTCGAACAGATTCTCAGCGGTGAACTGAACCCGACAGGCGCATTCATGTCAGGCAAGCTGACAATTGACGGCGATATGGGTGTCGCGATGCAACTGGCATCGGTTCTGGCCTGATGACCCTGTCGCCGGCCCCCTATTTTTCCGACGTGGCCGGCGAACCAGCTGGCGGGTACGCCCATTGGGTTCAGACGTCTGACGGCATCCGTATCCGCGTAGGCCTCTGGCGGCCTGACGAGGTTCCGCACGGAACTGTAATGATCTTACCGGGTCGCACCGAATACATAGAGAAATACGCAGACGCCGCGCGTGAATTCGTCAGACGCGGATTTGCCTGCCTTGCCGTGGACTGGCGTGGACAGGGGTTGGCGCAAAGACTGCTTAGCGACCCACGCATCGGGCATGTAGGTCATTTTTCGGACTACCAAAAAGACCTGTCGGCTGTCCTTGATCTGGCTTTAGAACTGGCATTGCCCAGACCCTGGTATCTGGTTGGCCACTCGATGGGCGGCGCCATCGGACTGCGCGCGGTCATGGAGAGCGACAGCTTTTCAGCCTGCGCCTTTACCGGGCCGATGTGGGGAATTTTCTTTACCCCGATTATGAAACCACTCAGTTGGGTGACGGCTTATTGGGGACCAAAATTCGGCTTGGGGCATAAAACGCCGCCTACGACGTCGCTGGAGAGTTATGTCGTGACACAGCCGTTTGAAGGTAATGTACTAACGCGCGATCCGGATATGTATCAGATGATGAAGGACCAGTTGGCAGCCCATCCGGAACTGGCGCTTGGGGCACCGTCTACGCTTTGGCTGCGCGAGGCTTTGACCGAGTGCGACTATCTGATGGCACAACCCGCGCCGGACCTTCCCTGCGTTACTTTTCTCGGCAGTCATGAACAAATCGTTGACCGGAAAGCCATCCGGGCGCGGATGGCGAATTGGCCTAAGGGTACTTTGGTTGAGATTCCAGGCGGTGAACACGAGGTACTTATGGAATCCCCCGAAGTCAGAGGTCCGGTGTTCGATAAGATCGCCTCAGTGTTCCAATACGAAAACTCAATTGAAGGGCTGACGCGCCCCAATATGCCTCGCTTGTGATCTTCTGTCGTCACGCTTAGATGTGTGCAACGCAGTTTCATGAGGTGTTCAATGCTCAACCTTCCCTTTCCTTTACAAGATGCCAATGCCAACGGAGGAACAAAGGATCTTGGCGACTTGCCGGAATGGGACCTGACGGACCTCTACACGTCGAAGGATGCCCCCGAACTGGCACGGGATCTGAACTGGCTGGAAAAAGAATGCCCATCCTTTGCTGCAGATTATGAAAACAAGTTAGCAGGTTTGGATGCCGATCAACTGCTACTCTGCGTCCAACGAAACGAAAAAATCAGTTCTATCGCCGGGCGGATCATGTCGTTTGCCGGCTTGCGGTACTATCAACTTACCACCGATGCTGAACGCGCGAAATTTTTGTCAGATTGCCAGGAACAGATCACCGTCTTCACAACGCCGCTGGTCTTTTTCACGCTGGAGCTGAATCGGATCGAAGAAAAGACGCTTAAGGAGCATTTCTCGGCCAATGCAGAGCTAGCGCGCTATGAACCCGTCTTTCGCCGTATTCGCGCGATGAAACCGTATCAGTTGTCGGATGAACTGGAAAAATTCCTGCATGATCTCGGCGCGGTCGGTGATGCGTGGGAGAAGCTGTTCGACGAAACCATTGCCGGGCTGACCTTTTCCGTCGATGGCGAGAGCCTGAACATTGAAGGCACTCTGAACCTGCTCACCGAGCAGGACCGCACCAAACGCGAGGTTGCGGCACGAGAACTGGCTAGTGTCTTCGCAGACAACATCAAGACCTTCGCCCGTGTTCACAACACCCAGGCAAAGGAAAAAGAGATCATAGATCGTTGGCGCAAGATGCCGACGGCGCAAACAGGCAGGCACCTGTCAAACGACGTGGAATCCGAGGTAGTCGAAGCCCTGCGCAAAGCGGTGGTTGCCGCCTATCCCAAGCTCAGCCACCGGTACTATGAGCTAAAACGTAAATGGCTGGGTCTGGACAAGATGCAGGTCTGGGACCGCAACGCTCCGCTTCCGATGGAGGACACGCGTATCGTCAACTGGGCCGAGGCTGAAAAAACTGTAATGGAGGCATATAACGCCTTCGACCCACGCATGGGCGAAATCGCATCCCCATTCTTTTCAAAAGGTTGGATCGACGCCGCCGTCAAACCCGGAAAGGCCCCCGGCGCGTTCGCCCATCCGACCGTGACCGAGGTGCATCCTTATGTGATGCTCAACTACTTGGGCAAGCCTCGCGATGTGATGACATTGGCCCACGAGTTGGGGCACGGCGTGCATCAGGTTCTGGCTGCCGGACAAGGCGAGATGTTGTCATCGACTCCGCTGACTCTGGCCGAAACCGCCAGCGTATTCGGAGAGATGTTGACCTTCCGCAAGATGCTCGAAAAGGCTGGAACCAACGAGCAACGCAAGGTTCTGTTGGCCGGCAAGGTTGAGGATATGATCAACACTGTCGTCCGACAGATCGCATTCTACGACTTCGAGTGCAAACTGCATGAGGCGCGCCGTGGAGGCGAGCTCACACCAGACGACATAAATGCACTATGGATGAGCGTGCAGGCAGAGAGCCTTGGCCCCGCCTTCGAGTTCATGGACGGGTATGAAACTTTCTGGGCCTATATCCCGCATTTTGTGCACTCGCCCTTCTACGTCTACGCTTATGCATTTGGCGATGGTCTGGTGAACGCGCTCTACACGGTTTACGCCGAGGGCAAATCCGGCTTTGAAGACCTCTATTTCGATATGCTGAAAGCGGGTGGATCGAAGCACCATAAGGAGTTGCTGGCTCCTTTCGGCCTTGATGCAAGCGATCCCAAATTCTGGGACAAGGGCCTGAACATGATATCGGGCTTCATTGACGAGTTGGAGGCGATGGAAGAGTGAACAAACAAGGGCGTTGGGCTGCGCTGAGGACGCGTCTGCGCCCTGCCCTGGTTCGTATCCGCCGCAATGTGCCGCGTGGCTTGAGGATTGTCGTGGGTTTTCTACTCATTCTTGGAGGAGTTTTGGGTTTCCTGCCTGTGCTCGGATTCTGGATGATCCCGCTGGGTATTATGGTCGCGGCGATGGATGTCGATCTCTTTCGCCGCTGGCGACGACGCAGAAACCACCGTTAACTCATTTCAGCTGGCTGTCTTTGGATCCTCGGCGGTTGATGCCACCGCGGGCCTTGAATGTGCTGTCCCTCTCTTGCTGACAATCTATACACAGCTTTACTCCAGGCTGGGCTGCTCGACGTTGTTCAGAAATTGGCTCTTCGCATTCAGCGCAATGTGTCAGGCTCTCGCCTACAGGACGTTTATGCGCTTGCATTCGCGCCAGTTCGTCGTTGATCGACGCCTCTATCTGTTCGCTCACCGCGCCGTCGCGCGCCCATCCACCTGCCATATCGCTCCTCCCTTGCGTCATTCATGCTTACAGGCTTTCAAGGCCGTTTCAAGCTGGTGACGAAACCGACGCCAAGTCAGGCTTTATTTGCGGTGACACCCAGTTACTGTGAAGTGTCAGTGACGGAGGGCAGTGATGCGCAGATTTCTGAAATTGCTTGGCGGTCTGTTCATCATAGTTGTTGTGTCCAGCTTCATTGTTTTTTTCGGGTTTCTTCCAAACTATGTTGAAGACACACGTAACAACGTGATCGACCACGCGCCTTATCCGGTTTCCGACGCGGGTGCTACGTTGCATGAGACGCTGATCGTTGGGGATCTGCATGCCGATCCCCTGCTCTGGAGCCGAGATCTAAACAAAGCCGGCACTCGCGGGCAAGTAGACGTTCCGCGACTAGCCGAAGGGAACGTTGCACTGCAAGTCTTTACCGCAGTTACCAAATCACCCGCCGGCCAGAACTATGACAGCAACTCATCAGATGCTTTCGACAACATCACCTTACTCGCTATCGCTCAAATGTGGCCGCTGCGGACCTGGGCCAGCTTGAAAGAGCGCGCAATCTATCAAGCCGAGAAATTACATAAGTTCGAAGCTGAATCTGATGGCCGCCTGAAGATCATCAAATCAACCGCAGATCTGGACGCGGTTTTGAACGCCCGCGCCAACGGGGAAATGGTTATCGGAGGCGTATTGGGGATAGAAGGCGCTCATCCCCTAGAGGGCGATCTCGCCAATCTTGATGCAATCTATGATGCCGGGCATCGGGTGTTTGGCCTTCAACACTTTTTCGACAATGACTTGGGCGGCTCTTTGCATGGGAAGTCGAATTCCGGATTGACCGACTTTGGCCGTGCGGTGGTTGCGGAGTTGGCGCGGAGGCCAGTGCTAGTCGATCTGGCCCACTCCAGCCCACAAGTCGCACGAGAGGTTTTGGCCATGACGGACATTCCCGTGATTGTCAGTCATGGCGGACTGCATGGGCACTGCGCGGTTAAACGTAACTTTCCCGACGAATTGATGCAGCAGATTGCAGCCACTGATGGCGTCATCGGAATGGGTTATTGGGCCGAAGTGACCTGTGGTGATAACTCTCCCGCCGGGATAGCAGAGATGATACGGGTCGCTGTGGCAACTGTGGGTGAAGACCACGTGTCGCTGGGATCGGATTTTGACGGATCGGTCGAAACGGCATTCGACACATCCGAACTCGCAGCGCTGACGTCTGCACTTTTGGACGAAGGGTTGACGGTACCTCAGATCCGCAAGGTTATGGGCGAAAACATGCTACGTGTTTTGCGCACAAGGTTGCGTTGAACATTGGAGTCGGCAGCACCTTCAAAATTCCCCCACCAAGTCTTAAACCTGTTGGGGGTACGGAGTCACCAGCGCCCAATCAGATACCGTTGAGCATGCCCTTTTCACGGGCAAGTTCGCGCATTTTCTTTTGCAGTTTTTCAAAAGCCCGCACTTCAATCTGGCGAATGCGCTCTCGGCTTACATTGTATTGCGTGCTCAGATCCTCCAGGGTCACCGGCTGATCCATCAGGCGGCGCTGGGTGAGGATGTCTTTTTCACGGTCGTTCAGAACATCAAGGGCCGCAGCCAGAAGTTCGCGCCGCGCCTCCAACTCGTCACGCGCCTCATAATCTCCGGCCTGATCCGCATCTTCATCTTCCAACCAGTCCTGCCACTGCATGGCGCTGTCGCCTTCGGTGCCGACAGTTGCGTTTAGTGATGCATCCCCGCCTGACATGCGGCGGTTCATGCTGATCACGTCTTCTTCAGACACTCCAAGATCGTTTGCAATCTGCGCAACATTTTCCGGGCGTAGGTCGCCCTCCTCCAACGCACCGATACGGGCCTTGGCCTTGCGAAGGTTGAAGAACAGCTTCTTCTGCGCTGAAGTCGTGCCAAGCTTGACCAGCGACCAGGAGCGCAGAATGTACTCCTGGATCGATGCGCGGATCCACCACATCGCATAGGTCGCCAGACGGAAACCCTTCTCAGGATCAAACCGCTTTACGGCTTGCATGAGACCGACGTTGGCCTCGGAAATCACCTCGGCCTGTGGTAAGCCATAACCACGGTATCCCATTGCGATCTTGGCCGCCAAGCGCAGGTGGGACGTCACCATCTTGTGAGCGGCCTCAGCATCCTGCTCTTCGACCCAACGCTTGGCCAGCATGTATTCTTCTTCCGGTTCAAGTAGAGGAAACTTGCGGATTTCCTGCATATAGCGGTTCAGGCCGCCTTCCGGCGTCGGGGCTGGCAGATTTGCATAATTCGCCATGTCCGTGTCCCTCCAGACTTCAATGTTTAGTCATTTAACATAGGATATGGGTCGTGAATACTTCCCTTTCAAGGGGCGGGTTAACAGTCTGTTCTTAAACTTTCATTAAGGAAAGATAAGTTTCCGAGGATCACAGTGATTTGCGCATTATGACAATGGTTCGCGCAACTCGGAAATTAATGTCTTCATGTCCTTAGGTACTGGCGATTCAAACCGCAGAGCTTTGCCTGTTACCGGATGTTCGAACCCCAGAACAGCCGCATGCAGTGCCTGACGCGGGAAATTCCGAACTGCTTCGACAGCTTCGCGGGCAAACGACTGTTCCGGCAACTTTCTCTTACCCCCATAAACGGGATCGCCAACCAGCCCATGCCCCGCATGGGCCATGTGCACGCGAATCTGGTGCGTCCGACCTGTCTCAAGCCAGCATTCGACCAGCGCCAAAACCGGGGGAGCACCGAATACCTCGACCACCCTAACCCGGGTCACCGCGTGACGACCGCCATGAAACAGAACCGCCTGTTTCTGCCTGTCAGTCTTGTGACGTGCCAATTGGGTGGTCAGACGCAAAATGTTGCCCGGCTCGAAGCTTGCTCCTTTGACGCCCCGCAAACGCGGATCACTTCTGTCAGGAACACCATAACAAACCGCCCGGTAATAACGTTCCACGCTGTGCGCCTCGAACTGGACCGCGAGACCGTGATGCGCAGCATCCGATTTTGCCACAACGAGTAACCCGCTTGTATCCTTGTCGATCCGGTGGACGATACCTGGGCGCTTGACACCGCCAACCCCAGACAACTTGTCGCCACAATGATGCAGCAGAGCATTTACCAGCGTCCCGCCAGGCGATCCTGGCGCCGGGTGAACAACCATTCCAGCGGGCTTGTTGATGACGACTAGATCTTTGTCTTCATAAACGACGTCCAACGGAATATTTTCCGGGCCTATGTGGCTGTCTTTGGCATCTTCGATCACTATAGAGATACGACTTCCTTCAGCGACACGTGCCTTGGCATCCAAAATAGCAGCACCATCGACCGAAACCGCCCCGCTTTCGATCAGACGGGCAAGACGGGTACGCGACAGGTTGGCCTGGTCTGGCACATCCCGCGAAAGCGCCTTATCAAGGCGGGGTGGCGGAGACGCCGCAATTTCGAACTCAATCAGGCGGGTACCCATGACTGTCCCTTCCGAACCGCAAGAACCGCTGGAAACGCCACAACTTAAACTCTTGAGGCGTATGGTCATGTTACTGACGGCGGTAATGATTGGCGGGGTTGTATTGACATTTGCGCTGATTGTCATCCGTTTGTCCGATCGCACCCCTAATTTGCCGGACGAGGTCGAATTACCCGGCGGCGCTCGCGCTCAGGCCGTGACCATCGGGAACAACTGGTATGCGGTGGTGACGGATGACAACCGGATCATGATCTTTGACAAAACGACAGGCAATCTGAGACAGCAAATCGAGGTCGAATGAAACCGCAATAGCTTGTGCGTCGATACTCTATAATCGAGAGATGGTACCGCCTCCCTGGCTTGAACAGGGGACCTCTGGATCCACAATCCAGCGCTCTAACCAACTGAGCTAAGGCGGCACTTGTGAGGGGCGATGTACCCAACGCGTCCCGGGATTGCAAGAGGGTTATAGCTGAATTCTCCAGCTTTGTTCGATCAAGTCGACCCCAAATGAACGCACAGATTTGCAGGCTTCTAGCTGCCAGCCAAAGGCCGCATAAAGCCCACAGGCCGCACGGTGGCTTTCATGCGTCCAAAGCACCATTTCGCTGTATCCGGCCTCGCGGGCGAACCCCATGCAGGTACCAAGTAGACGTTTGCCTAACCCTTTTCCGCGCGCTTCAGGAACCAAAAGGAAAAGGCGCAACTTTGCCACGGCATCACCGGCAGAGACACAAAAAACGCTTCCTAGTCGTTGCCCATCGACTTCAGCGATCCACCCCTTTTCACGATTGGGATCGTTGCAAGCGATGAACTCCTCAAGGATGCTTGCGACCAACGGCGCAAATGTATCGTCAAATCCTTCTTCACGAGCATAGAGCGTTCCGTGGCGTTCCACCAACCACGGGGCATCTTCGGGGCGAAATCTGCGAAGCGACACATCTGACATGCCTCATAAGACCGCAAAGGGCGCTTGATTCTCAACCCGCTGCGGGCTAGCACGAATACTCAATTCCGGAGGCCGTCATGGGCATCAATACCGAACGCGACATCGAAGCGAATTTGCAGATCGGGCCGACCGATCAAGGCATGGTGCGCCTGTTCATCGAGGCGGGCGACCTTGAGGTTCCGATGGACTTCGATCCGGAAGAAGCCGAAGAAATCGCAGAAGAAATCCGCGCGGCGGCGCAAGCGGCAAGAAGCGTTAAAAGCTGAACAGCTACAGCTTCGGATCTCGCAGAGCGCGCAACCGTCGAGCTGCGTCCATTGCAAACTTCTGGATCATTTTTTTGCGACGTGGGGGCGCAACCTTTTCTTCCGGAGCCATTCGGATGATTTCGGCATCATAGGCATCCGCGATGATCAGTCCCGTATCCCGGGGCAGCATTTCGGTTGGGAACTCGATATCGACGGCCCAAAAAAAACGATCGCACCATTCCAAATAACCGTGCCATTTCGAATCTGCCTGATAGTCGGCCCGACTGGACTTGCACTCGATCACCCAAAGCTCTCCCTTGGGACCTAACCCCATCACGTCAACACGGAGCCCACGTGCAGGAACAAATTCTTCAACAGAAACAAAACCATGAGTCGATAAGTGTCGCGCCACCCCGCGCGCAAGTCTCTGGCCTGGTTGTAAATCGAGAGTCATGCTGCAAGGGTGAACAATAAGTGAACAAAAAGCAAGTCCGAGTGAGCTTGGAAAATCTTAGCGCCTACCCTCTTGTGCAATCTCACTGCAAAGCCTACTTAGGCTGTCGGCGGGTTCTGCCCTTCTCGTGTCAGGCAGTATTCCGGTGGCCTTAACCATTTCCGAGGGGGCTGGCTCTGTTCAGGTCCTGGCCTGATTACCTGGCACCCACCTGTACATGCAGGTCCTCGGGAATCAACGCCCCACGGTTGTCTGGTGGTCCCGCCACTTTTCCATTTCCGTAAATAATTCAGCGCCTTTCGCTTGCCTTTTGCTTCACAAAGGCGGGTTTCAAACCTGGAGCAATCGGCGTACCGCCCCGAGGTTTGTCAGGTTTCTCGGCCATACTCATGATCTTCCAGGCAAACTGAACACCAGCAAAAACAACGCCATTCATGAACCAGATCATACCCAAGGCCATCGGTCCAACTTCTGATCCAAGGATCAGGCCGCGCAAGTTAGCCACATTCAGAGCCAGGAGCACGCCAACGAAGATCGCCGACAAGATGAAACCAATAAGAACCTGTGTGATATAGAGACGGACGAGTTTCGGCATGCTGTGTCTCCTTGCACCATGACATTCAATCTAGCGCATATGAAGCCAAGGTAAAGCGCGCACCTGCGTGTCAGAAAGACTCTGGCTTGGCTTCGCGTGCCATATGATCCAGCACAGCGTTCACGAATTTAGGTTCCTTGCCATCCGGGAAGAAGGCCCGAGCAATTTCCACGAACTCGTTGATAACGACCTTTGGTGGTGTATCGCTTTGTGTGAGTTCCGCTCCTGCAGCGCGGAAGGCAGCCCGCAGCGTCGGGTCGATCCGCGAAATCGGCCATTTGGCTACGAGCGCCCGGTCAGTCATCTGGTCGATTGCAGCCTGATAGTTCACTGCGTCATCCACCAGTCTGCTGAACAACGAGACATCACCCGCAATCATCTCGTCGCCCTCATAGATAGCTCCGAAACGGTGGTCCAGAAATTCACGCACCACTTGTTCGGTGGTTTGACCGGATTGCTCCATCTGGAATAACGCCTGCACGGCATAAAGTCGTGCCGCGGACTTCATCATGCGTTTCCTGCTGCCCGGTTTGGGTGCTTCTTTGGTATTCATGCCGTCGAGGGTCCGTTGCTGTCGCCCGCCACAAGGATGGACTCGGACGGCGGCTTGAACCCGACGCCCTTCTTCGAAGCGCCCCATTTACGGCTGAGCGCGATCAGATGCAAGGCCGCAGCCGCAGCCCCTCCCCCTTTGTTCATTTGTTTGGTGTCTGCGCGCACAATGGCCTGTTCGCGGTTCTCAACCGTCAGTATGCCATTACCAATACAAAGCCCCTGCAACCCCATCAGCTGAAGCGCACGGCTGCTGTCATTGCATACTGTGTCGTAATGCGTGGTTTCCCCCCGGATCACGCAACCCAGCGCGACATAGCCATCAAAGTTACGCTGGCGATCGGCCATGGCGATAGCCGTCGGCACTTCCAAAGCCCCTGGAACCTCCGCGACTTCCCAAGTCCCTTTCGCCGCTTCGATCTCTGCCCTTGCACCCGCAATAAGATCGTCAGCGATATCCTTGTAGTAGGGTGCCACAACGATGAGAAGTTTGACCGGATCGTCGAATTCCGCGCGCGGCAACGTATAGTGGGTTTCATGTCCGGCCATTTCAGTCATCCTTTAGGATGGGGCGGGTGCCGACAATGGAAAGACCAAAGGCATCCAGACCCAGATATTTTGTTTGTGGAGAGTCGGTTAGCAGGATTAGTTCGTGAACACCCATCTTCGACAGTATCTGTGCGCCCAGACCGGTTTGTTTAATCGTGCGCGGACCTTCGTCCTCGGTCGCATAGAGAGAATTTCGAGGTTGCCGAAACAAGCAAACGACTCCGCGTCCTTCCGCCGCGATCTTTTCCATGGCGCGGGGCAGTTCTTTGACTGATTTCACACCTATCCCAAGAACGTCAGACGCCTCATGCAACGCGTGGGTCCGGGTCAGTACAGGTCCCGGAGTCGAAATGTCTCCCTTGACCATTACCACGTGCTCAATACCATGAGTCTGGTCCGTGAATAACCGCAATTCCCACTCGCCACCATATTCCGATTGCACCACCTCGCGCGAGGTCTCGACCACCAGATTGTCATTGCGCGCGCGATAGGCAATCAGATCATTGATGGTGCCAATTTTCATTTCGTGCTGTTTCGCGAACTCAACCAAATCCGGCAAGCGTGCCATCGTGCCGTCTGGCTTCATTATTTCGCAAATGACGCCGGAAGGGTTCAGACCAGCAAGTCGGGATATGTCCACCGCTGCTTCGGTATGGCCCGCTCGCACCAACACGCCACCCCGCTTGGCGCGCAATGGAAAAATGTGGCCCGGCGTCGCCAGATGCGCCATCGTGTTCAGTTCGTTGATCGCTGTTGCTACAGTCAGTGCCCGGTCACTTGCTGAAATACCGGTGCTGACGCCTTCGCGGGCCTCAATCGAAACGGTGAAAGCGGTTTCGTGCCGGGATGAATTGTTGACCGCCATCATCGGCAACCCCAGCCGGTCAATCCGCTCGGCCGTCATCGGCAAACAAATCAACCCGCGCCCATGGGTCGCCATGAAATTAATTGCATCAGCATCCGCAAACTCCGCTGCGATCACCAGATCCCCTTCGTTCTCACGATCCTCGTGGTCAACCAGGATATACATACGACCCAACCTGGCCTCATCAATGATCTCCTCAATGGGGCTGATCGCATCACGCAACTGGGCCTCGACTGGACCGGGTGTTTCAAAGCTCATGTGGCAGCCTTTCGCAGCGCAAGTCTTGCCGGGCGGGAATAGACCACAACACCGGTAAAGACCAGACCGCAAAACAGCATAGGCAACTTTGAAATGACGTGGATTTACATCCCAGATCGTTTCGCCAGCAGACACAGCCACCGCAACATTCTTGGGAATACTATCACCTCTGCCACAATAACGCCCGATTGATGCCTATCCGCTGTCAGAATAAAATCTGACATATCGACAAGTGGTTTCCTCATCTTGAACAACTACGGCACGATCGGGCATGGCTATTACAACAGAATTTCCTAGCCAGCACTCAGCGCTGGGTGATATCGTTAGAAGGCGAAAGCTGCTCCTTTCGATTGTCTCGTGCTATTTGCTGGTCGGTGCTCTTATTGGCAGCATTATCGGCTTGGATTTCTGGCCGAAAGTTCAATCGCACGTTTCTGGCGGGTTGTACGTCTTGCGGTATTTCTTGTTTCTCTTTGGCGGCATCTATCTGGTTTGGCGCTTTGCCGTTGCCGCGTTCCGTGTAAAACCAAAGAAACCTATTCAATGGTTTGTTAACGACTTACGTTCGACATTCTTGGGGCCGTCCAATCTGCTTGAGGGTGCAATCTGTTTTCTGGCAATCACCATCTTTATTGCCGGCTTTGCGTTCTTCAAAAACTTGATTCCGATATTCAACCCCTTTGCTTGGGATCCGTACTTCTCCGCTCTGGACCGAAGCATTCACGGTGGGGCGGATCCGTGGACTTTGATATGGAACGTCTTTGGGTCACCGATTGCGACCTATCTTTTGAGTCTCGCATATCATATCTGGTTCGTCGTCGTGTATTTGGCCATATTCGTCGCTGCCTTCGACCGAAAAAACCCCGGAAGAGGAGCTGAATTCCTGATCGCATTCCTACTTACCTGCATCGTCGGCGGTACAATTATGGCGATGGTTTTTTCATCTGGTGGTCCTGTGTATTTTGAAGCATTCGGATATGGTGACACCTATGCCGAACAATTGCGAAAGCTGGAAACCGTCGGAAGAACTTACACACTTTGGGTGCTGGATGTTCAAGATTCTGTACTGCTAAAATTCCGTGAAGACGGTATCAGCCTGATTTCCGCGATGCCAAGCATGCACGTCGCCTCTAGCGTGGTTATTGCCTTATTCGGCTTCAGCTACTCGCGCCTGTGCGGCTGGTTGCTTAGTGCGTTCGCCCTTTGCGTAATGATTGGTTCAGTTCATCTCGCCTGGCACTACGCTGTGGACGGGTACATTGGGGCGGCAACGGCATTCGGTTGCTGGTTGAGTGCAAAGTCGCTGGTTCGAAAATTTGGAGAAGGTTAGAGTTGTCCAGCTTCCGTCAAACGGGCGACATACCGAGCCAAAGTATCAATTTCGAGGTTCACGCGATCTCCGACCTCTACCCTCCCCCACGTGGTCACCTCCTTGGTGTGCGGGATGAAATTGATTCCGAACTCGCATCCCTGGACATCATTGACCGTCAGGGAAGTACCGTTCAAGGCGACCGACCCCTTGGGAGCAATAAATTTGGCAAGCTCCTGAGGTGCCCGCAGCGTGACCCGCGTGCTGTCCCCCTGGTCATCTACCGACATGATTTCTGCTACCCCGTCCACGTGCCCTGAAACGATGTGTCCACCCAACTCGTCACCAACTTTCAGAGCTCGCTCAAGGTTGACGCGCTTCCCCACGTGCCATTCGTCGAAATTGGTCTTGGATACCGTCTCTGCGCTGATCTGAACATCATACCAAACATCGCCTAGAGCTATAACCGTCAAACAAACGCCGTCACTGGCAATCGATGCACCAATATCAATGGTGTCGGTATCATAAGCAGTTCGGATCCGCGCTCGCAAATCTCCCTGTTGATCCAGTTCCACCACGGTTCCGATATCGGTGACGATCCCTGTAAACATGCCGTTAACTCTCCGAGGGTAGCGTTCAGTCCCGAACTACCCCTCCCGAACGGCTGCGGCAAGTCCCGCCTTGCGCGAATTTCAGAGAGTCGCCATAGTTTGCAAAAACAACCGCCGCCGCGGCCGCGAGCAGTATCGATGACACAAGCGCCAACGAATTCCAACATTTCGGCTTCAGGGCGGGTGTTTTTGTTTCTGCAAGGTCCTCACGGACCGTTCTTTTCGATGCTTGGGGGCTTGTTGCGTCAAGCAGGCGCAACGGTTTGGCGCGTAGGATTCAATTCAGGCGACCAGGCGTTTTGGAATGATGCAGACAGCTTTATCCCTTTTCGCGACCAACCGGATGAGTGGCCCGCAGCTATTGACGCGTTATTGAAACACCACGGAGTCACCGATATCGTATTGTACGGCGACACTCGCCCTGTTCACGCCCTTGCCGTTGAAGCAGCGGGAAAAATGGGCATCGTCACACACGTTTTCGAGGAAGGTTATTTGCGCCCGTGGTGGGTAACTTATGAGCGAGGCGGCTCCAACGGGAACTCACGATTGATGCAGATGGAACTTGACCAGATGCGGCATGCGCTGGATCAGGCTGGTACCGACACCCCTCCACCACCCGCCCACTGGGGCGACATGCGCCAGCACATTTATTATGGCGCGCTATATCACTGGTTCGTAATGCTCCTGAACCAAAAATATAAAAACTTCCGCCCCCACCGCGCGCTACCCGTGTCCAAAGAGTTCCGCCTGTACTTCAAACGCTTGTTGTTTATGCCCCTGCGCCGGATCGAGCGATTTCTGGCTACGTCCCGAGTGCAACGCGGCGGGTTTCCATATCACTTGGTCCTTCTGCAATTGGAGCATGACAGTTCCTTCCAAAGCCATTCCGACTTTTCCTCCATGACCGAGTTTTTGGAACTAGTGATCGAAGGTTTCGCCAACGGCGCCCCGGCACATCACCACCTTGTCATCAAGGAACACCCACTGGAAAACCGTCAAGTACCACTACGCCGCGTAGTGGGCCACCTTGGGCGCAAGTTCGGCGTGTCGGGACGCATACATTATCTACCTGGTGGCAAACTCGCAAAACTGTTGGACGATGCCCATACCGCAGTCACGATCAACTCGACTGCCGGGCAACAAGTTTTGTGGCGAGGCAAACCTTTACGCGCATTCGGGCGCTCGGTTTACGGCAAGCCCGAATTCGTGTCTCTACAGCCTATCAGTGAATTCTTCGCGCACCCACGACAGCCCAACATCCATGCCTACCGTGACTACCGGCGCTTCCTCCTGGAAACGAGTCAGATTCCTGGCGGATTTTATTCACAGGGAGGACGCAGGCAATTGCTAAGACATGTCATCGACATGATGCTGAATTCCCAAGACCCTTATGAGGCGCTTGCAGCCAAGACAGAGTCCCGGCGGCAACAGTTGCGGGTTGTAAGGTAATATCTCAGTCTATCGCTGGAAAGTCGCACGGGAACCGTATAAGTTGCGCAAAACTCGGAAGACCGAGCGTAAATAATCGAGGAGTTCGGGCAGTGATGGGGATATCCCGCGTTTGGGCCAGATCTTGCGCCCTTTTCGTGTCAGTTGGCCTATTTTCGGCCTGCGCGCTTCCCAAATCTGGGCCAAATGAAAAGGAAATCCTTGCAGGCTCCATTCAGGAGAGCGGGAATGCGCATGTCGTTCTTGTTGACGACCGGGTAGCTAGGGCTTCCGCCTCGGTCCCGAATCTGGGTTTTTCATCGGCCTTTCGTAGCGCTTCGAACATTACCGCCGACACTATTCGCCCAGGCGATGTATTGGGTTTGACCGTGTGGGAGAACGTGGATGACGGTCTGCTAAGCGGCGACCTTGGAAACTCCACTATACTTGAAGAAGTTCAGGTCGACAGCGACGGCTACATTTTCATGCCCTATGCGGGACGCGTCCGCGCGTCCGGCAATACACCCGAGCAATTACGCGAATTAATCACCTCCAAACTGCAAGATCAGACGCCTGATCCGCAAATCCAAGTTCGCCGCCTTGCGGGCGACGGTGCAACGGTTGCTCTGACTGGGGCTGTCGGGGCACCCAGCGTCTATCCAATAGAACGCCCAACGCGTACTCTTGCCAACATGCTGGCAAAGGCCGGTGGCGTCACAGTTGAACCGGAAATTGCCCTTGTGACTGTAATCCGGGGGCCGCATAGAGGAACGATTTGGTACCAAGATCTCTTCAAGGATCCTAGCCTCGACATCGCTTTGCGTGGTGGCGACAGAATTCTGGTCGAAAAGGATACCAGATCGTACGTTGCTTTGGGATCCACCAACAGTCAGGCCCGCGTCGCGTTTGAGAGCCAAGACTTGTCCGCAATTGAAGCGTTGGCGCAGGTTGGGGGGTTACAATCCTTTTCTTCCGACCCAACGGGCATTTTCGTTTTGCGCAACGAAACGCAGGATATCGCGCGGAACGTTTTAGGGCAGCCGGGTCTGCAAGGTGCGCAGCGATTGATTTACGTCCTGAATCTGACCGCCCCCAACGGATTGTTCGTTGCCCGTGATTTTGTCATCCGGGACGACGACACGATTTATGTGACCGAAGCGCCCTATGCGCAATGGACCAAAACCGTATCGCTTATCGCAGGTGGTTTGACGCCGGTTGCCAATGTCGCGACGCTGACCGGCTCTTGATCGTGGGCAAGACCCACGAAGCGATAGACGGAAATGACCGAACCCGCTTGTTCGTATTCAACGGTGGGTTTCTGACCCAACGACGTTTGCGGCGGATTCTTACGCTTAAAGGCTTCGATATTCGGGTTGGCCTTCCAGTTGATGGCGACCTTGTCGGCGTTTGGGGGAATAGTCCCACCGCACATCGCGGCCGGAACATTGCTTCAAGGCGTAACCTGCCCGTTCTGCATATCGAAGATGCATTTCTCCGCTCGATGAAACCGGGACGCAGCGGCGAACCTCCTTTGGGACTTTTGCTGGATGGTTCCGGGGTTCACTTTGACCCAACCGTACCGTCGGACCTGGAACAACTGCTTGTTTCGCATCCACTTGATGATACAGCCCTATTGGATCGCGCACGCGGTGCCATAGAACGGATGAAGGAAGCACATCTAAGCAAATACTCTGCCCACGATATTGGCGAGAGTATTCCTGACCCCGGTTATGTTCTGGTCCTCGACCAAACACGCGGCGATGCCGCCGTGGCCGCAAACGGCGGCACAGACGCCATGTTTCGCGAAATGCTAATTTTCGCTCAAGAGGAACACCCCGGAGCACGCGTGATCATCAAAACGCATCCGGAAACATCAGCAGGATTTCGCCCCGGTCATTACTCGACGGCGGACATGACTGACCGCGTATCCCTATTGGATCGCTCTGTCAGCCCATGGGCTTTGCTAGATGGCGCGGTGGGTGTCTACACTTTGTCTTCGCAAATGGGGTTCGAAGCCATTTTGGCAGGGCACAAACCACGGGTCTTTGGACAGCCTTTTTACGCAGGTTGGGGCCTGACCCAGGACGAAAACCCACTCCCGCGCCGTACTCGCAAACTGACCCGAGCACAACTGTTTGCTGCAGCGATGATGCTTTATCCGACATGGTACGACCCCTATCGTGATAAACTATGCGACTTGGAAACCGTTCTGGACGCGCTCGAAGCGCAAGCACGCGCGTGGCGCGAAGACAACCATGGTTGGACTGCTTCAGGTATGCGGATATGGAAGCGGCGGTATCTGCAAGACATGTTCGGCCAACAGAAAAGAATCCAATTTGTCGACAAAGTCGAACCTTCTTCGCAAAGACGGCATATGGCGTGGGCCACACACGCGGGCGATGTGGAAGGTATCGTGCGGGTCGAGGATGGCTTTCTACGCTCCCGCGGGCTGGGCGCAAAGCTTGTTCCACCACTCTCTCTGGTGACGGATGACTTGGGTATCTACTATGATCCGACCCGCCCCAGTCGATTAGAAACTTTGATCACCGCTCGCGAGACCTTGCGTCCCGACCAACGTTTGCGAGCCGAGCGTCTGATAGAGCGCGTTATTCACGAAGGACTGAGTAAATACAATATCGAAGGCCCAATTCCGCAACTGCCTGACGGATATCGCATACTCGTTCCCGGTCAGGTCGAGGACGATATGTCGATCCGAAAAGGGGCAAGCAGTATCCGGACCAATCTCGAACTCCTGCAAGCCACACGCGAAGCCAATCCAGAAGCAGTTATTGTCTACAAGCCCCATCCCGACGTCGAAGCCGGCCTTCGAGAGGGGGCGATAGATACCTCAGCATTGGCCGATGTCGTCGCCACAGGCACAAGTCCTGCCGAATTGCTAATGCAAGTTCAGGAAGTATGGACAATTACATCCCTTATCGGCTTTGAGGCACTGATCAGAGGGATAAAAGTCACGACATTGGGCGCGCCTTTCTATGCCGGTTGGGGTTTGACGAAGGATCTTGGCGCGGTCCCCGCGCGCCGCGGAGCGCACCCAACTGTACAAGGACTCGCACATGCTGCACTTATCGACTACCCTCGCTATCGCGATCCTGTGACCGGGTTACCCTGTCAGGTCGAAGTCGTCATAGATCGCCTCGTGCATTCGGACATACCGAAAACCGGATTAGTCAACCGCCTTTTATCAAAGGCACAAGGGGCGTTTGCGTCATACACTCATTTGTGGCGATGAAGCAGTTTCACCGCGGTTTTAAGTTCAAATCTCTTGTCCAACGCATCAACACATCACCGCCGACATCACGTGTCTCAACGAGTTCAAAGCGCGGCGCTTCTTGAAGATGATTCAAACCAAGCGCGCTGATGGCAGGCAATCCTTCCGCTCCGATCGCAATACCTGCAGAAAAACCGATCAACTCGTCAACCAGATCCTCGGATAACAACGTTGCCGCCAGTGCCGCACCACCTTCACAAAAAACCCGGGTCAATCCTGCCTTGCCCAATTGTTGCAGCAAATCTGAAGCATCGATCTGGGTTCCATTCATCGCGCAGGGAATAAGTCGGGCCCCCATACCTTCCCACGCACGGATCCGTTCAATGTCAGCACCGGGTCCATGACACAGCCAAACCGGGATGTCCGACGCTGTACGCGCCAATTGCCCCATCAGCGGCAAGTCAAGATGCCGCGATACCACCACGCGAACAGGCTGAGTTTCGATACCAAGATCCCGCACAGTTAACGAAGGATCATCCGCCCTTGCTGTTCCCGCACCCACCATCACCGCGTCGTGATGCGCACGCATGGCGTGGACAGTGCGACGCGCTTCCGGGCCAGTGATCCATTTGCTTTGCCCCGTCGCCGTAGCGATACGACCATCAAAGCTGCTCGCAAGTTTGAGCGTCACAAACGGGCGCCCCTGCTCGGTCTTCAGAAAGAAACCGGCATGCTCGCGAGCCGCCTGTTCGCTCAGTACACCGGAAACGACTTTGATCCCCGCATTTTGCAGCATGGCAAAGCCTTGCCCAGAAACTCGAGGATCGCTGTCCTCAATAGCGCAAATCACACGCGCAACCCCTGCGGCGATTAGGGCATTTGAACAAGGCGGCGTCTGACCATGATGCGCACAAGGTTCTAAGGATACATAGACCGTTGCGCCCCGCGCAGCTTCGCCTGCCTGCGCCAATGCTTGCGTTTCGCCATGTGGCCGACCTCCGGGTTGGGTCCAGCCACGACCAACGATCCGTCCATCTTTTACGATGACACAGCCAACGGCCGGATTTGGCCAGCACAAACCTTGATTACGCCGGCCCAAGGACAGGGCCAACGCCATATATCGCTTCTCTGTATCGTTCATTCTTCAGTCGGTGGCTGCGGTGGGCGCAACTCGTGGACAAAATCTTCGAAATCGTCGGCTGCCTGGAAATTCTTGTAAACACTGGCAAAGCGCACATAGGCCACCGTGTCGATCCGCGCCAGCGCTTCCATCACGATCTCGCCAATCTTGTTGGAGGGAATGTCCGTTTCCCCCATGCTTTCCAGCCGTCGCACAATGCCTGAGATCATCTGGTCGATCCGCTCAGGTTCAATCGGGCGTTTCTGCATCGAAATGCGGATCGAACGCTCCAATTTGTCGCGATCAAAATCCTCTCGCTTCCCGTTTGTCTTGATCACAACCAGATCGCGCAACTGAACCCGCTCGTAAGTTGTGAACCTCCCGCCGCAAGCCGGACAAAACCGACGTCGCCTGATCGCCACATGGTCCTCTGCTGGACGTGAATCTTTGACCTGAGTATCGATATTTCCGCAAAACGGGCAGCGCATCCGCCGTCTCCTCGTCCCTTGTCCGCCTCTTTTGTGAGTACTTTGGCCCACTTATCCACAACTATAGGACAGCCGCTAGGATTTGGGTAGTCTGAATTTTGCACCGCTAGATAATGGGCGCTAGGCAAAATACCCAGCGACCTTGCGGGTATGGGGCGCATCGCGATGTTCAAACAGATAAATGCCTTGCCATGACCCCAACACGGGCAGGCCTCCGACCACCGGGATAGACAGAGAAACCGGCATCATCGAGGCCTTGATATGCGCGGGCATATCGTCTGGGCCTTCATAGGTATGACGGAGATAAGTCATGGCCGGATGGTTTGAATGAGGCACGAGGTGCTGAAAGAAGGCCTTGAGGTCTATTTGAACGTCTGGGTCCGCATTCTCCTGAATCAACAGGGAACAGGACGTGTGACGAACAAAAAGTGTCGCCAAACCATCAATTCCAACAGGTTGCAACCAGTCGCTAAACTGTGTCGTGAACTCGTAAAGCCCCTGCCCGTTAGTGATGATCTGGAACTCGCGGTGCACTGTTGTCTCTCGAATGGCAGAAAGCTCAGGATTCTAAAAGCCCGGAGGAGACGGAAAGCAATTTCCGTTGGCCTGCTGGACACTCATGCTGTCACCAACCTTGAAACCAAGACGAAGAAAGCTGTTTGACCCAGCTCCGTTATCGGCTGCTTGCGAGTTCAGAGTGAACTGCACGGCGGTCTTGCGCCCGGTTGTCACGCTTGGCCCATAGCCTCGCGCGATATAGATGCGCTGTCGCCAATCTGCTCCAAGTTCGCGCCGTGCATATTCCGAAGCTGCACACCAGTAGTCGACGGAACGTTGGGGGCCACCTGGAATCACTTCGAACACATTGCTGTCGACCTGATTTACCGAATATCCACCTCTGGCACGAAAGGCGTCCGCTTGCGTCGCTGCCACCAAAGCAAGGGCTGTGGCCAATCCAATCATTTTTTTCATTCGCGGAACTTCCTTCGACTGTCTTGTTACCTAAACTAATGCCGAATAACGGGAAATGACAGGCGGTTAAGACAACAAAGGTTCGAGCGTGCCGCAATACCGGATCAACAAGCCCAATACCGGCAATCGGGCGCTCACGTCGAAGGCAAATCTCGCCTGCTCATCCTCATGCTCGAACGTCTCTGATTGCGGCAGGAACCATCGAGGAACAGGTATGCGAAAAACATATACCCCCGCCACCTCAATTGCGATCCGTTTACCCCTGGCTTGTGGCCGCAACGTCAAGGTCACTGCCCCAAACTTTTCGTGCACCAGATTGCTTTTCGCGTCGTAAGAAAGGACCGAACGAGTAACGTGCCCGTCAAAATTCCTTTCCCACATCCATTTCAAACCACGCTTTTGGATACGTAACTGCACCGGAACATTCACTCCGGAAGGCGGAAAACCTCCAAGACGCAATGCCAGCGAAACCAAGCACCCTTTGCCTTTCTCGATTGTGCAATGACCAACATACTCCCCAGCGGTGCTATGCAATTGCCGTAACGATGTTGGCAACGCCACACAATCCGGCAATGCCTGCAGGAACGGGTCTCTCACGCCTCAGAATCCTCCCACGGCAAACCGCGCTTTGATTTCAGCATCTGGGAGAATGCATCGGTTGAACCGGCCAAAGATCGAATAGCGGTTTCTGGCAATAGATTGGTAAATACGGTCCTTCAGAAAGCCCGGCAGATAACAGCAGATCGAGAAGGCCGGCCAAATCCCAGAAAGCTCCCGCATGGCTGCCGCAAAGGCATCCAGTCGCTGATGTACTCTGCCTCTCACTATGACCAGATTGGTTTCAAAATCCTCCGTCGGCAGACCAAGCTGGCGATAAAGCTTCTGACCTAAAGCAGATTGCGCAGTGGCAAACGCGAACTTTTGCGCTTGGTCGTGCCGGAGTATAAACTGGAAAAAGCCAGAGCAGAGAACGCATTCACCATCGAAAACAATCAGATCGCGCCCGGCTGCCTCCGGTATTTCAACAAGGTCTTGCATTCCGACACGCTCAAATACTGCCGCCCTCACGATTGCATGGCGCACAAGTTCCAAGCAATGCGACAAACGCGTAACAAAAAAAGCGCCCCGCAGGGCGCTTTTTTACTGATCAAGAAATGAACGGAGTTTTCGACTCCGGCTAGGATGTTTCAGCTTTCGCAAAGCTTTGGCTTCGATCTGACGAATTCGTTCGCGGGTCACGCTGAACTGTTGACCAACTTCTTCCAACGTGTGGTCTGTATTCATGCCGATGCCAAAGCGCATTCGCAAAACACGTTCTTCACGTGGCGTGAGCGAGGCCAGAACCCGTGTGGTAGTTTCCTTCAGGTTCTCCTGAATGGCCGAGTCCAGCGGCAGAACCGCGTTCTTGTCCTCGATGAAATCGCCAAGCTGGCTGTCCTCTTCGTCGCCGATGGGCGTTTCCAGCGAAATCGGTTCCTTGGCGATCTTCATCACCTTGCGGACCTTTTCCAGCGGCATTTGCAGTTTTTCGGCCAGTTCCTCGGGGGTCGGCTCGCGTCCGATTTCGTGAAGCATCTGGCGACCGGTTCGGACCAGCTTGTTAATTGTTTCGATCATGTGAACCGGAATACGAATCGTGCGCGCCTGATCCGCGATCGAGCGCGTAATCGCCTGACGAATCCACCAAGTAGCATAGGTCGAGAATTTGTAGCCGCGACGGTACTCGAATTTGTCCACCGCTTTCATCAGGCCGATGTTGCCTTCCTGAATAAGATCAAGGAATTGCAGGCCACGGTTCGTGTACTTTTTGGCAATCGAAATAACCAATCGAAGGTTGGCTTCGACCATTTCCTTCTTGGCCTGCCGCGCCTCTTTCTCGCCCTTTTGGACCTGCTGCACGATCCGGCGAAATTCTGAGATATCCAAGCCGACATATTGGCCCACCTGCGCCATGTCGCTCCGCAATTCTTCCACCTTGTCCGACGAGCGTTCAATGAACATCTGCCAGCCACGACCGGGCTTTTCAGCCATCTCGGCCAACCAATTCGGATCTAATTCACGGCCGCGATAGGTATCAACAAATTCACGACGATTAATCCGGGCCTGATCGGCCAGTTTCACCATGGCACTGTCCAGCGACATCACCCGTTTATTGATGCCGTAAAGCTGGTCAATCAATGCGTCGATCCGGTTGTTGTGCAAGTGCAGGCCGTTGACCAACTCCACGATTTCAGAGCGCAAGGCCTGATAGGTCGCCTCATCCTGATCACTGAACGAACCATCTTCGTTCAGCGTTGCCGAAATACGGCTGTCCTGCATTTCGCTGAGTTGCGCAAAGTCAGTCGAAATTCGCTCCAAGGTATGCAGAACCTGCTCTTTGAGCGCGGCCTCCATTGCCGCGAGCGACATATTGGCCTGATCGTCCTCGTCTTCGTCTTCTTCCTTGGTAATCGGATTGCCATCGGCATCAAGCTCGGGGCCGTTGTCTTCGGACTTTTGTGTCGTGGGCGCGACAGAAGCGTCGACAACGGGCTCTTCAACCTCGCCATCTTCGTCCAGCTGATTGCCGAATGTGGTTTCCAGATCAATCACGTCGCGAAGCAGAATATCTTCGCTGAGCAACTCGTCATGCCAGATCGTAATCGCCTGGAAGGTCAGTGGGCTTTCGCACAGCCCCGCAATCATTGTGTTCCGCCCCGCCTCAATCCGCTTGGCGATGGCAATCTCGCCCTCTCGGCTCAGCAACTCGACGCTGCCCATCTCGCGTAGGTACATGCGAACCGGGTCATCGGTCCGGTCCAGTTTCTCCGCCTGGGCGCCTGCCAGCGCAACTTCGCGGGGGCCGTCAGTCGTGACCAGATCGGTCGAACCCTTCTGCTCTTCCTCCTCGGCTTCTTCGTCCTCAATGATGTTGATGCCCATTTCCGAAAGCATCGACATCACGTCTTCAATCTGTTCCGAACTGACCTGATCAGGTGGCAGAACCTGATTGAGCTGGTCGTAAGTAATATAGCCTTTCTCGCGGGCCTCGGCGATCATCTTCTTGATCTGGGCCTGGCTCATATCCAGCGAGACTTCCTGTTCCTGCTCGTCGGATTTGCGTTCCTCGGTCGTGTCCTTGGCGGCCATTCAGTAGCTCCTGCAGGGTGGGTGATTCGTTGGAACCGAATCATTAGCGCGTAGAAATGATTCGGCCACCCGTTTACCCGTTTTTCTTTTGCTGTTCTTCCGGAAAACACAAAGTCATCTACGTTTTCGTTCAAATTTGATGCCAGACATGATTGATTCGAAGGCTTCCCTTTCATCCCGGCTGAGGCGGGCACCATTGTCGGCAACATCGAATATGGCTTTATCCTCGTTCTGGCTGCGATTAGCGCGGTTTCTTTCTTCGGCAGCTTGAGCCAGTCGATATGTCAGCGCCTCGTCTGCCAGATCAGACAACTCCTCTTCGGCTTCGGCAATTTCGGCGTCAAGCCCCCGGAGTGCTTTGATTTTTGCGAGTTCCTCGGCCAGGGTCATCTCGGCCTTTTCAACGTCGCCCGGTTTGAACACACAGGGGATCACCGCGACATGGCGAAGGGCTAGTAGGTTTTCAAGGGGTTCGGGTCCTAAAGCTGCAACAATGTGGTCTTTGATGTTGTCCGGGTCGTCAATTGCGTGCCGCAGGATGGCCTGCCTGAGAGCCGCGTGATCCGGGTCGAGGCATTCCATGTCTTCCAATTGGTGTTCGAACTGGACAACGACTTTCGGGTTTAGAATTGCAATGGCCAGAATTGCCGCTTCTCGCAGGCGGATGTCAGCATTTTCTGAAGATGCCAGAAACGACGCGCGGGCTCCGGGCGATGCAGGCGCCTTCTCCGGCTGCCATTTCCCACGCGGCTGCCAATCTCTTTTTTGGGGCGATCGTTGTGCGCGAAACAACTCCCAGCGCAGGTCCTTGATCTCTTGCCCATAATGCGCCCGGATCGATGGGTCGCGGATCAGCTTGATTTTCTCGCGCAGGGACTTGTCCAAAGCCGCCTTGCGCTCGGGGCTGTCGAACACCTTGCCGTCGGTCTCGCGCTGCCACAGCAGCTTGACCATCGGATTGGCACCATCCAGCACGGCCTTCACAGCGCCTGCCCCTTCGGCGCGCAGCAGGTCGTCCGGGTCTTTGCCCTCGGGCATCAGGGCAAACCGCAGCGACTTTCCAGCTTCCAGCAGCGGCAAAGCCAGATCAACCACCCGCATCGCAGCGCGCAGACCTGCTGTGTCGCCGTCCAGCGCAATGATCGGCTCGTCCGATATCCGCCAGAGCAGTTGCAGCTGATGTTCGGTGATGGCGGTACCCAATGGCGAAACCGACGCGCCAAAGCCTGCTTCGGCCAGCGCGATCACATCCATATAACCTTCGGCCACGATCAGCGGCTGCCCCTTACCTGCCGCCTGTCGAGCCGGGCCTTGATTGTAAAGACTGCGCCCTTTGTCGAACAGCTCGGTCTCGGGCGAGTTCAGGTATTTCGCGTTGTCATTGGGGTCCATCGCCCGCCCGCCAAACGCGATACAACGTCCGCGCGGATCGCGGATCGGGTACATGATGCGGTTGCGGAAGGTGTCATAAGGCTTTTTGCCCTTGTTCGAGGGCTTGGCCAGCCCGGCCCCAAGGATCAGGTCCTCGGCCACGTTCTTGCCGCGCAGATGGTCCCACAGCGCCTGCCAATCGTCCGGGGCAAATCCAATCTCCCACCGGTCCAGCGCTTGCGCGTTCAACCCGCGGCGCGCGAGGTAATCTCGTGCGGCGGCTCCTGCCCCGGTCTTGAGTTGCAGACGGAAGAATTGCACCGCCTGTTCCATCACATCAGCCAGCTGTGTGCGGTGGTCCTGTTTTTCCTGCGCCTTCGGATCGCGCGCAGGCATCGGCATCCCGGCTTCGCGGGCCAGAATCTCGACAGCTTCGATGAACGAGACATTCTCGGTCTCTTTTACAAAGCTGATTGCATCACCTTTGGCGTGGCAGCCAAAACAGTAATAGAATCCCTTCGTGTCATCGACGTGGAACGAAGCCGTCTTCTCATGGTGAAACGGGCATGGCGCCCACATATCGCCCTTCCCCTGATTTGACTTTCGGGCATCCCACATGACCTTACGCCCGACAACCTGTGACAGGCTCAGGCGCGTACGCAATTCATCCAGAAATCCAGGGGGCAATGACATGAACTGAATGTGGCAGAAACGGAAACGCTCGCCAAGGCATAGGCGAGCGTTTGTCCACAGCGAAATGACCGATGTGTGGATTATTGCTGCAAGCAAAGCTCCAGCCAAGCGGCCGCCAAATCCTTGTTTCGCACGTCGCGCATCTTCTGCTCATAGACCCAGGGCGTGATCAGCGGAATTGCAGCATCGTAGTTATCGGGCCAGACTGGATTTGTTGCCGCAATCGCTTTTGGCACGTCGCGCTCTTTGACCCGATCCAATCGTGCTTTCTGTATCGCAGCGACTACATCCGACTGATATCGGCAACTTTCTTCCTTGGACTCGGCCGCAGAAAGCGGGGTTGCCAATAGCATGGCAATAACGGCAAGGCGGATCATCATGGTCCTCCGGGAATCAATTCATAACCTACGCATGTTAACCGCGTGCACCCGCTCCTTCCATCGCCGTTTTCAGATCATGGGCCAGCGTTTGGGCCATCGACCGAAATACCATGATCTGGAAGGTGTTGTCGCCAATACGAGTGATCGAAGCCGTCATGTGAAACATCAGACTGCGCACAGTATGTCCACGCTTGAAGTGTACCTCTCGCAAATCGACCGGCACCAAGCGGGCCAGCACGTCCTCGGCCCCCACCCCTTCTAACCGGACCACAGCCCAGGCATCGGACTGATCGACAAGGGCCGCATGCTCTGCCAATGCCACATCTGGAGCTGGCCCCATCAGCATTGCCGCCGAATGACCAAACCAGACCGCACGCGATCCGGCCTTGCCAGTCGCGCGATTTGCCGCAGGATAGGTCATTCCATGTGCTGACTTCAGAGCATCGGACAGGGCCTTGGTCTTACCTTTGTAAGGCGTGACAGACGTCATCACACCCGCGTCTTCCTCACTTAACGTGACGGTACCAACCGTCAGCGGCAACAGTCCTTCACAAGGGGTTTTGGCAATCAAGTTATCCACGTACGCGCCCTCCCTCCGGGTCAAGGAACACCGGGTTCACCACTTCGCAGAGCGTCGTCACCCCGCGCAGACCATCTACCATCTTGACGACTTCGCCGTATCGTTCAGGCCCATCAGCCAGAAAACCAAGCCCCAACATGCAGCCCAACATGGGAGAGAAACAGACTGACGTAATATAACCCTGATCGTTGACGCGTACTGGATCCGCCTCTTCGCGATATAGATGCGCTCCGGCCAGCAACTGTTTGCTTTCTCCGATGGGTTTCAGCCCGACTAACCTTTCCCGCCCAGCTTCTTCAAGACCGGGTCGTTCCGACATCGTCTTGCCGACGCAGTCCTTTTTCTGCGATACCATCCGGCCCATTCCAATGTCATACGCAGTGGTCCGACCATGGATTTCGGAATGGGTGATGAATCCCTTTTCTATCCTGAGAACGTTGAGCGCTTCCATCCCGTAGAGACCACCGCCCAGCGCCTCGGCGCGTTCGGTCAGAAAATCAAAAAGGCTAGCGCCATAACGTGAAGGAACCGCGATTTCATAGGCTAGCTCACCCGAGAATGATATTCTGAACAATCGCCCATCAACCCCCAGAACCTTGATCGGTCCACAAGCCATAAATGGCCAGTTGTCATCGCTCAGATCTTCTTCAACCAAGTCACTCAGCAACTCGCGTGATCTTGGTCCGGCGACGGCAAACTGCGCCCATTGCTCGGTTACCGATGTAAAGGTCACATCCAGATCCGGGCGCAGGCATTGCGCCACAAATTCCAGGTGCGTCATCACCTCGCCCGCACCAGCAGTCGTTGTGGTCATGACATAGTGATGTTCTCCCAATCGTGCGGTGGTGCCGTCATCCATGACAAACCCATCTTCGCGCAGCATCAAGCCATAGCGAGTGCGCCCGACCTTCAACGTCGAGAATATGCTAGTATAGACGAAATCCAGAAACTGTCCTGCATCCCGACCCTGAACGTCGATTTTTCCCAAAGTTGAAACGTCGGCTACGCCAACCGCCTCGCGTACGTATTTGACCTCGCGGTCACAACTCTCACGCCAAGTAGTTTCACCTGATTGCGGGAAGTAACTGGGCCTGTACCACAGGCCAGCCTCGACCATAGGTGCTTTGCGCGCGACGCTGGCCTTGTGCGAGGTTGTAAACCGTTGTGGTC
Source organism: Ruegeria sp. BHSB058 (assembly GCF_059613285.1). Classification (NCBI taxonomy): domain Bacteria; kingdom Pseudomonadati; phylum Pseudomonadota; class Alphaproteobacteria; order Rhodobacterales; family Roseobacteraceae; genus Ruegeria; species Ruegeria sp. BHSB058. The sequence continues at coordinate 50,020 of NZ_JBXWSF010000003.1, forward strand.
TATAACCCATTCCTTCGGCACCAGCGCCCAGCGCGGCAATCGCTACCGGCGAATATGGCGGTCGGAAAGTGGTCGTCCCAGTCTCGGGTATCTCACGTCCGGTAGCGTCAGCCAGAATGGCCAGCGCCGCCACGTTCGAATTCTTGCCCTGATCAGTCGCCATCCCTTGGGTGGTATAGCGCTTCATGTGCTCAACTGAACGAAAGTTCTCGGTTGCTGCCTGTTTCACATCTTTTACGGTGACGTCATTCTGGAAATCCAGCCAGGCGCGCCCCTTGCCTGGAACGGACCAAAGCGGCGCGATTTCATAAGCCGCATCTTCGGCATGCGGCACCGCCACCTCTGGCACTTTACGCCCCAACTCGCTCAACACCTCCTCCGCTGCGGCAACGCCCTCGCGCAGGCAGTCCGCGGTCGAGAAAGCCCCTTTGCACGCACCTGCTGCCACCATTCCAGGAACTGCACCTGGAGCAGGAACAAAGGCAGCAATGTCGCGCCGCCAAACCGGACGCCCGCTCATGTGGCAGGTCAGATGGACTGACGGATTCCACCCACCTGTCATCGCAAGGCAGTCAGTCTGAATCTTCTCTTCTCCGCTGGGGCGGCGCACGGTTATGCTTTCCAACCCCTTTCGGCCGGAACTACCGCAAACCTGAGCCCCGCGCAGAACCTGATAGTCGTCGGACAGAGGTGCATCATGACGGCTGTCGATCACCGCCGCCACATGCACACCGGCCTCCAAAAGGTCGCGGGCCGTGCGATGAACGTCGTCAGTATTGCCGAACACCGTTACGTTCTTGCCCGCACTCACACCCCAGTGGTTGATGTACGCGCGCACTGCCCCTGCGGTCATGATTCCCGGGCGGTCGTTGTCGCGAAACGCAACCGGCCGCTCCAACGCGCCCGCGGCCAGTACCGATCGCTTGGCTACAATCCGCCAGAACGTCTCCATCGGTGCACCGTTGGGACGGTTGCCAGTGTGATTGTGCACCCGCTCCAGTGCCCCATATGTGCCGTGATCATAAGCGCCTACCACGGTCGTCCTCGTCATCAGGCGCACATTGTCCATCGCACTCAACTCGGCGATAACTTCGTCGGCCCAGACGTGGCCGGTTTTCCCGTCCACCTCATATGTTTCGGCCAACAAACGGCCACCCATTCGGCTGCCTTCATCCGCGAGGATCACATCCGCCCCGGCCCGACCTGCGGCCAACGCTGCCATCAGCCCGGCAGGCCCTGATCCGATAACCAGAAGATCACAGAATGCAAAAGCACGTTCATACTTGTCGACATTGTTCAGGCCCGAAAGCGCGCCAAGACCTGCTGCTCGGCGGATCGCTGGCTCATAGACTTTTTCCCAAAAACTCTTTGGCCACATGAAAGTCTTGTAGTAGAAGCCCGCCCCGAAAAACGGTGCCGCTAGATCGTTCATACCGAGCACATCAAAATTCAGAGACGGCCAGCGGTTCTGACTGCGTGCCTCCAACCCGGCATAGATCTCTTGCATGGTGGCACGCACATTGGGTTCCTGCCCAGACCCATGGCCTACGGTCATCAACGCATTAGGTTCTTCGCCTCCTGCAGTCAGCACCCCGCGCGGGCGGTGATACTTGAACGACCGTCCCATCAAACGGACATCATTCGCAAGCAAGGCCGAGGCTAGAGTATCTCCGGCAAATCCCGAATAACGCACACTGTCGAAATAGAAGGAAATTGGCTTGGTGCGATCCACAAGGCCCTTGCCCTTGATCCTCATGACTGCGTCTCCGATGCGAGTTCAGTGTTCAGAATGTCATGTGAGATCGTGTTACGGGTCACTACGATCCAGGCCCCGCAGCCACCTTCGTGATACCACAGGTCGCGTGTCTTTCCGGCTGGATTCTCGCGCAAGTAGACGAAGTTGTCCCATGCCTTCTCCCCGGCATCGGGTGCAGGCCGGTCCAAACCCACGGCAGCACCGCGATAGTAAAACTCCCGGCGATCGCGCTCGCCGCAATGCGGACAGGTGATCCTCATGCTCTCGCCCCCAGCTTTTCTTCGTCAAGAATACCGAATTCCAACATCTGCCATACGCCTCAGTGCAGGTTGTGTTGAGAGCCCTTGCCCTCTTCGTCCAGAATGCTTCGCCCGGTCCGGAACCGGTCCAGGCGGAACTTGGTGGCGTTCTCATGGTATTGGCCCGTGGCGATCAGGTGAGCAAAGACATTGCCGGACCCCGGAACTGCCTTGAAGCCACCATAGTTCCAACCGCAGTTCAGGTAGAGTCCGTCAATATGCGTCTTGTCGATGATGGGCGAGCCATCGGGAGACATGTCCATAATGCCCCCCCAACTGCGCAGCACTTTAGCTTTGCCGATCATCGGCATCAGCGCCATGCCGGCTTCCATCACGTTTTCAACAGTGGGCAGGTTTCCGCGGGCGGCGTAGGATGCGTAGAAATCCAGATCGCCGCCAAAAACCAGCCCGCCCTTGTCCGACTGGCTGATATAAAAGTGCCCCATACCGAATGTCACAACGTGATCGATACAAGGTTTCAACCCCTCGGTAACAAAAGCCTGCAGAACATGGCTTTCGATCGGAAGGCGCATCCCCGCCATCGCAGCCACCTGGCTGGATCTTCCGGCAACTACCATAGCAACTTTCTTGGCCCGGATAGCGCCGCGTGTTGTCCGCACGCCTCGAACAGCGCCGTTCTCGATATCGATGCCCGTGACTTCGCAGTTCTGAATCAAATCTACGCCCCGCTGGTCGGCACCACGGGCGTACCCCCATGCCACCGCGTCGTGGCGCGCGGTGCCTCCGCGCGCGTGATAGAGCCCGCCATAGATAGGAAAGCGCAAGTCTTCAAAATTCAAAAAAGGCACTTTGGCGCGGACGCCATCGCGGTCGAGCAACTCGGCGTCATCACCCTGACTGATCATCATGTTGCCACGACGCGCCGCTGCGTCCCGCTGACCATCGGAATGGAATAGATTGATGATGCCTCTCTGGGAATGCATCACATTGTAGTTCAGGTCTTCTTCCAAACCTTCCCAAAGTTTCAGCGAATGAGAGTAAAACTCGGAGTTGCCCGACAAAAAGTAGTTTGCCCGGACGATAGTGGTGTTCCGCCCCACATTACCGCCGCCGAGATATCCTTTCTCCAGTACCGCAACATTGGTGAGACCGTGCTCCTTTGCCAAGTAATAGGCCGTACTCAGCCCGTGACCGCCGCCCCCAATGATGACGACATCATATCCAGACTTAGGCTCTGGGTCCCGCCAATGAGGTTCCCATCCCTTATTGCCCGTCAACCCTTCCTTCAGCACTCGAAGGCCAGAAAAACGCATCGTTCACTCCCTTTCGGCCAACTCTTGACTGGCCCACCGGCGAACACCTATCAAGCAGATCGCCCCTGGGCCATATCGCTTTTCGACAAATACTATCCTACCCACGACTATTAACGCCGTATTCGTAACGCCTGTTCACCTGCCCCAAACCAAACACGGACCAAAAAGGGCGCGCCAAAAGGCACGCCCGAGAAGAAAACTTGCAATGCGTTACAAGCCTTTGGCGCGGTAGCTCTTGGCCACCCTGTCAATGGCTACAATATAGGCCGCTGTTCGCAAATCCTCGACGTCGGATCTGGCGTGCCATACTTCTCTCATCGATTGATAGGCAATCCGCATGGTGTCATCCAGGCCCGAGCGAACCAACTCCAATTCGTCCGCACCCCTGAGGTATTTGGCCTTGAAGTCTGGGGACATCGACCAGGCGTCGCCAAGATAACGATCGAGCCGCTCGAGTTCCTGCACAATCAGTTCGTGCCGCGCCTCTTCCTGGCGACGTTGCATGCGGCCAAAACGGATATGGCTGAGGTTCTTGACCCATTCGAAGTAGGAAACCGTCACACCACCTGCGTTCGCATACATATCCGGGATTATTACGGTTCCCTTCTTGCGCAGGATCTCGTCTGCGCCCGCAGTCACTGGTCCGTTCGCGGCCTCGATGATGAGAGGTGCCTTGATCCGCTCTGCGTTGGACAGGTTGATTACCCCTTCCAGCGCAGCCGGAATAAGAATGTCGCATTCTTCTTCCAAAACTGCTGAACCTTCGGCCGTATGGGTCGCGTCCGGATAACCCGCCACGCCGCCGTGCTTTGCTATCCATTGGTGCACCGCTTCGACGTCTATACCCTCAGGATCATACAGCGCACCGTCGCGCTCAATGATCCCGACGATTTTCGAGTTGTCTTCTTCGCTAAGAAATTTGGCGGCGTGATAGCCTACGTTACCCAAACCCTGAACAATGACGCGCTTGCCATCGAGCTTTCCGGACAATCCAGCTTTTGCGACGTCTTCAGGATGCCGGAAAAACTCGCGAAGCGCGTATTGAATGCCTCGCCCGGTAGCCTCGACCCTGCCAGCAATGCCGCCAGCATTCAGGGGCTTTCCGGTGACACACGCCCGCGCATTGATATCCGTCGTGTTCATTCGGGCATACTGATCCGCAATCCAGGCCATCTCTCGTTCCCCGGTACCCATATCCGGAGCGGGTACGTTTTGAGACGGATTGATCAGGTCGCGCTTTGCCAGCTCATATGCGAACCGGCGGGTGATCTGTTCCAACTCGTGCTCTTCGTACAAACGCGGATCAATGCACAAACCACCTTTGGATCCACCGAACGGCGTTTCGACCAACGCGCACTTGTAAGTCATCAGAGCCGCAAGGGCCTCGACCTCGTCCTGATTCACGGCAGTCGCATAACGAATTCCACCTTTGACAGGTTCCATATGTTCCGAGTGAACGGACCGGTATCCGACAAAGGTGTGAATCTTGCCCCGCAACCTTACGCCAAAGCGAACCGTGTAGGTCGCGTTGCAGACCCTAATCTTTTCTTCAAGCCCGGGGGGAAGATCCATCAGAGCGGCCGCTCTGTTGAACATCAGATCCACACTTTCACGGAAACTGGGTTCGGTTACGCGCGTCATAAATTCCTCCCTGACCTCAGACAATTGGAGACACTCTCCATGTCACTTTGTCGCAATCTGGTTAAACCTGATCAATCCAATTCTGCCAATATTTTGAGCATTTGCAAAAATTAACCGTCCGGCACCCGCGAGTCGTGCAAACTATCAAGAATGGCGACTATTGTTTTCAATTCAGCAACAGAACGGGCGATTGGCCAAGAGTGGGCGCAATTGTCGTTCAGTTACAGCAAGATAGTGGCAAAACCGCCCAATTCTCGCCACGTTCTGCATTTACCTTTAGTCAGTCCAATATTTCGAATGACCGTTCTGCCCGGTCCGGAAAGGGTATCGTTATGCGCAAGGTTCTCTGGAAGTCCAATGGCGACAATATAACGTCGGCTGACTGTACGCCAGCACAAACGAGAGGCTTCATTGACAGCGAAGATGGGTCGATGAGCATTCTCGCTCTATTTCTGTTCCTCATCATTGTCGCCGCAGCCGGGATCGGTGTGGACCTGATGAAGTATGAAAGAGAGCGCGCCGAATTGCAGTACACAATGGACCGCGCGGTATTGGCTGCGGCTGACCTTGATCAAAAGGTTGATGCCGAAACAGTCGTAAAGTCGTATCTCGACAAGGCGGATCTACTGGACAACCTCAAGGACGTCAAAGTGATTAACAGTACTGGTTACCGCCATGTTACTGCGTCGGCGGTTGCTGAGTTCCCGACTCATTTCATGCATTTGAGTGGCGTCGATAGCTTGAGCGCTCCAGCGCTCAGCTCCGCCGAGGAAAGTGTCGGTGCCGTCGAAGTGTCTCTGGTTCTGGATTTTTCCACATCCATGTATGGTCCGAAACTGGCAAACCTAAAGACTGCAGCCAAAAGCATTGTCACGCAGTTGGGCTTGAAGAATGGTCTTTGGAACAAAGAGGTGTCTTTCTCGATCATCCCTTACGCAAGCCAGGTGAACGTTGGCGCGGACATGATCAAGTACTATAATCTGGATCGTTTCCAGAACTATTCTCATTGCATCAACTTCGTCGATGACGAATTCAGCAAGCCGTATCTGTCGACAACCGAGTTGAGAGAGCAGACCGCGCACTTCGATCCCTACACGATGTCGAGGGAGCCAATTGAATACCCTGTCTGTCCAACTCGGGCTGGATCCGCAATCCTGCCATTCCAGAATGACGAAACCGTCATTCACAACTACATTGATGGTCTGACTGCCCTGAACCCGGCGGTGTGGGACGAGGACTCAAGTGAAGATACCGGTACCGACAATGGTGCCAACTGGGGTCTTGCCCTTCTCGACCCCGGCACGCGACCGGTGATCAACAGCTTGGCGCATGTTGACGGGATTGTGCCGACCATGTTTGACAACCGCCCAGTTGAGTATGGAACCAACGTCCTGAAGATCTTGATCATTATCTCAGACGGGGACAACACCGACCAGTTCATGCTGAATTCATCGCGCCGTACTACGACGTCGGACATCTGGTACAATCCGGACGCAACTGCTGACGAAGGCTATTTCTCGCTGTATCAATCAAGCGGTAGCAAAGAGTACTGGTGGCCACACGATCAAACCTGGCAGGATCATCCCTACGGCAACGGCGGCCAATACTGCACCGGAAAAGGCGGAAGCCGGACCTGCGTCGAACAACCTGCCGCCGACGAACCCGGTACTGCAGTACAGCTGACCTATGTGGAGCTTCTGAACCTCGTTTCGCTGGAGTATATCGAAAATGAGATCTTCGATACGCCAAACGCATACGGTGTGTGGGAAAGCGCGGCGTTCAGCAAGAAAGAATCCACAGCCAAGGACGCTCGCACCAAGCATGTCTGCAAGGCCGCCAAGGACGAAGGCGTGATCGTGTTCAGCGTCGGTGTCGACGTAGCCTCCAACGGTAAAAAGGTCTTAGAAGACTGTGCCAGCTCGGACAGCCACTATTACGACGCAACGGCTGTTGAACTTCCGGATGCTTTCACCTCGATCGGCTCGTCCGTCCGCATGCTGAGGCTCACCCAATGATCGGAAAACTGGTTTCTGCTCTGCGCAGCTTCCGAAACCGGGAAGACGGCACCGCAACGGTCGAGTTTGTGATCGTCTTCCCAGCTTTCATGGCCCTGATGCTGTCGGGGGTCGAGTTGGCCTTCGTCACACTCAACCACGCGACTTTGGAACGAGCGGTAGACCAAACGGTAAGGGACATCCGCTTGAACACCGGTGTCGTTTTGAACCACGATACGATCAAAAAGTCGATTTGCGAGCGTGCTATGTTCATTCGCAACTGTGAAAACAGCCTCAAACTGGAAATGATCAGCCAGGATCCGTTTGCCACGGTGACGATACCGCCCGAGCCGGACTGCACCGACTTGTCAGAAGAACCGAGACCCGTACGCAATTTTGAGAATGGACAGGAAAACCAGCTGATGGTTCTACGCGCATGCGCAAAGATCAACCCCGTGTTCCCGACTTCAACAATGGGAAAGGCCCTGGCCAATCTGGAGGGTCAGTACGCCCTGACAGCGACAACTGTATTTGTACAAGAGCCGATCTAAGCCATGTTTATATCCCGCATGCAAACCCGAATGAAACGTTTCCGCAATGACGAGCAAGGTTCCATTGCGGTGGAATCCTTGATTATCTTGCCGATCCTTTTTTGGGCGGTGATGGCCGGATATACATTCTTTGAAGGTTATCGACAGAGCGCGTCGAACATCAAGGCGGCCTATACAATCGGAGACCTTCTGTCTCGAGAGACCCGCACCATCGACAATATTTACGTCGACTCAATGGAGGACATGTTCAAATTGATGGTGCGCAACGAAGTTGACCTGAAGATGCGGATTTCAGTCGTGGTATACGACGAGGCCACAGACAGCCACTCCGTATCCTGGTCAGCAATTCGCGGCGGATATACTGAGAAACTCGACGATGCAAACATCGTTTTTTACAAGGATTCCTTGCCAGCGATGGCGGATCAAAACACTCTGATTCTGGTCGAGACATCGAACACCTTTGTGCCGCCGTTCAGAGTTGGCCTTGACAACATCGATCTGAAGAACTTCGTTTTTACCCGTCCGCGCTTTACGGAAAACCTCAAGGGAAATGTCTAAATCCGCTCGGCAATCATCGCTGAAAGCACTTCGGACATGAACTTTGTCTGAGCACCCGGTGTAACACCTCCTACCCCAACGCGTCGACCAACGCGCCACCACAACCCCGGATGCCATGCGCGAAATCCGGGGTTTTTCGTCCGGATCAGAAAACCACTGGATGGCTTGAAGGCGAAAACACCCCGGTCAATTCCCTCGATTTCCGAGACCAGCGCAATCACTTCGCCTGAACTGGCTCGCAACTCCGTTTCCGTCAACTCGATCCGGTGGGACGTCGCCTGATACAGTCGTTGCGCAAGCCACAACGACAACGCACCGATTAAAATCAGAAAGACTTGCCAACCCAAGGCCGGCGGCTGTGATATGGCCACAAAAAACACCAAGAATCCGACAACGCTTAGAATAAGGACTCCCATCCAGCGCCTGGGCGCCGAAGCCTCGACAACTGCTAAAATCTCGTCTTGCATTCGGCCACTCCGGGTTGATCAGGCTTTCCAATACCCCAAACGACAACCAAGCAACAGCCTGACATTGTTCACCTTCCGCACTTCGCAAAATCGCACACTTTCGGTGAGCATCGGCCGATTGAAACCACCAAGATCATGATTACACTTAATGTCGCAAGATCCCACAAAGATCAGGAGGCACCATGTCAATCCGACCAATGCTTGAATCTAGAAAAGCGGTTCCAACGATGGAAGGGGCCGGTGTCAAACTTCACCGGGCATTTGGCTTTCAGGACCCGACTGAACTTGATCCGTTCCTGCTTTTTGACGATTTCAGAAATGATTTCCCCGAGGACTACCTTAAAGGGTTCCCGTGGCATCCCCATCGCGGTATCGAAACCATAACTTATGTTCTGGCTGGAACGGTGGAACACAGCGATTCGCTTGGTAATACTGGGTCTTTGGGCGCGGGCGATGTGCAATGGATGACAGCAGGGTCTGGAATCCTGCATCAGGAAATGCCCAAAGGGAACGCGACCGGGCAGATGCACGGCTTCCAATTGTGGGGAAACTTGCCCGCAAGCCAAAAAATGACAGCGCCACGTTATCAGGATATTCGTGGCACCGACATTCCTGAAATAACCGATGACGACGGCACCACTGTTCGTGTGATCGTCGGCTCATTCTGGGGCAAGACCGGACCGGTCGAGGGAATTGCCGCAGATCCGCAATATCTGGACATTTCTGTTCCTGCAGGCGTCAGGAAAACGTTCAAAATCGACACCTACCGCAAAGCCTTTGCCTATGTTTTCCAAGGTCAGGCTGCCTTTGCTGATGCATCGACACCGGTAGGCGTGCTGCTTGAAAAGGAGGTTGGCGGGCAAGAGGTCAATATTCGCGACATGTCGGGTGACCGAACGCTGATCCGGTTCGGCACTGGTGACGAAATCACGCTGCAGGCGGGGCCGGAAGGTGTGCGGTTCCTGCTGATTTCTGGCGCGCCAATTGCAGAACCAGTGGCCTGGCACGGGCCGATCGTGATGAATACACGCGAGGAACTGCACCAGGCATTTCGTGACCTGCGAAACGGGACCTTTATTCATCCCACGCACTGAGGTGTGATATGATGGTTCTATATTCCCCTAAAACAGGGAGCCACCATGATCGTTCGTATCTTTCGCGCCGTTATCTTTGATGATCAGATCGAGAATTTCTGCCGGTTCATGCTCGAAACTGCAATGCCCTTGATGCACAAACAAAAGGGGCTCATTTCGATAACTCCATGCCTACCCCGACCGGAGTCTCCAAACGAGTTTTGCCTGGTGATGGTGTGGGAGTCGGTGGAGGCCCTGGCAGCTTTTGCCGGAGAGGAATGGCAGCATCCACATATCATGCCCGAAGAGGAAGGCATCGTGAAAGAGCGGTTTCTACACCACTACGACTTGGCAGTGGAAACACCCTGATCAGGACGTCATGGCCTTTCGCACCATATCCCAATAGATCTTTTCGACCTGATCAAGCGACAACCTTCCTCCGCTACGATACCAGGTGTTCACGCCGTTGAGCATGGCGATCACGGCCAGCGTTGCGATCTTGGTGTCCGGAACAATGAAACAGCCCTCCTGCACGCCTCTTTTCAGAATGCCTTCAAGATCGTCCTCGTACCGGCGACGCAGTGCTTCGATCATTGCGAAATTCTCGGCAGTGAGATTGCGCAATTCCATATAGGCTATGAAAACCTCATCGGGCCGCTCCAGATGGAATCTGATGTGGAACCCCACGAATTGCTCCAAGTCCCCCAAAGCGTTGCCGGTGGCTAACCTTGTTTCGCGGGCGCGCAACAACTCGTCCATGTGCCCGTGCATCAGGCGAAACAGCAGGCTCTGTTTGTCAGGGGTATAGTTGTACAGCGCACCGGCCTGAACTCCGACATCTTTTGCGATCTGCCGCATGGAAACCGCAGCATACCCGTGTTGTGCAAATAGACGTAGCGCCGCCTTTTGGATGCGCGGGCCAGTGATATCAGAATGGGAACCTTGAGTACGTGCCATTGGCGCAGGTTATATGAACATTCGTTCAAATAGAACCCCGCTTGAACCAGTCTGGAAAAGCGGGCATCAAGATATAACGCTCCTACGGAAGAGACTTCCATGATACGGCTTATCTTTGCCATTCCTCTTGCCATGCTCGCTGGCTGTACGACGATTCCCGAGCTCACCGAAAGAGTCCCTCCCCAAATTAAGAATGCAGCTTATCCCGAGTTGGTTCCGTTGGAGGATGTCTTGGGGGCACCCGTCAATCCGCAAGAAGAAGCTACGGAACTGCAGAAACACCTACAGGCGCGGAGCGAGAGGCTGGCGTCAAAGGCACGCGAATTGCAATCCCCAGTTCTTGACGAAGCGGATCGGGACCGACTAGGTCACGAAATTACCCAATAAAACAGGCCTCAGCCGCATTGCACCCGTTCACCGAACCGGGTAAGGCAGCCCGCAACGGGCTTACAGTCAATGGCTGAAAATTCGAGCGGAAAAGGACCCAAAAAATGACACAGGCGCTGCGGCTTGGGATTGCTGGCTTGGGAACTGTCGGTGTCGGAGTTGTCAAGATTATCAGACGTCAGGCTGAAATGCTCAAGGCCCGCACAGGTCGACCGATCGAGATCGTGGCCGTATCGGCCCGAGATTCCGGAAAGGACCGGGGCATCAACCTGTCTGGCTATGCGTGGGAATCCGATCCCGTGGCCTTGGCCAAACGGGATGACATCGATGTTTTCGTCGAACTTATGGGTGGCGAAAACGGCCCTGCCAAAACCTCGGTCGAGGCTGCGCTGGCAACTGGCAAGGACGTGGTGACTGCCAACAAGGCGCTGCTTGCCATTCACGGTCTGGCACTGGCAGAAACAGCCGAAGCGGCAGGCCGCGTAATTCGTTTCGAAGCGGCTGTCGCCGGTGGCATCCCGGTCATTAAGGCGCTGACCGAGGGGTTGGCCGGCAACGAAATCACCCGTGTCATGGGCGTCATGAATGGGACCTGCAACTATATCCTGACACGCATGGAATCACAGGGGCTCGGCTACAACTCCTTGTTCGAAGAATGCGCCAAGCTCGGCTATCTAGAAGCAGATCCGAATCTTGACGTGGGCGGTATCGACGCCGCGCACAAGTTGACCCTGTTGTCGTCAATCGCATTTGGCACCAAGCCCGATTTTGATGGAATCGAGATCGAGGGCATCCAGCATATCAGCCTCGATGACATTCGTCAGGCGGCTGACATGGGATATCGAATCAAATTGTTGGGTGTCGCTCAGCGCAGCCCTCGCGGACTAGTCCAGCGGATGCAGCCATGCCTGGTGCCCAGCGACTCGCCGCTTGGTCAACTGGAAGGTGGCACCAACATGGTGGTCATCGAGGGCGACGCGGTTGAGCAAATCGTTCTGCGCGGTCCGGGAGCAGGCGAAGGTCCAACCGCGAGCGCGGTACTTGGCGACATTTGCGATCTCGCACGAGGTCTGCATATCCCCACCTTCGGACAACCCGCGAACACTTTGAAAGAAATGCTTCCGGCAAAAACAGGTTTGCCGGCCCCCTACTATCTGCGCCTGGCACTGGAAGACAAACCCGGCGCGTTGGCCAAAGTTGCTGCGATTCTTGGCAATGCGGGTGTTTCGATAGACCGAATGCGCCAATATGGGCACACCGAAAGCACCGCACCAGTTTTGATAGTCACACACAAAACCACTCGGGCAGCTCTGGATGTGGCCCTCGAAGGTTTCCGGGCAACCGATGTCGTCGCTGGGGAAGCGGTTGCGTTGCGGATCGAACAGGTCTGAGTGACCTCTCCTCTTGCGAGACCCGCCATCGGCGGGCTATGCCGATAGAAACGTCTGAATGACCGAAGGAAATTAGGGACATGAACGCAGCCAAGATCGAATTCAACGACCGGATGCTGTCACTGGGCCTTGCGCGGGTGGCAGAACAGGCCGCCCTGGCCTCCGCCTCTCTGGTGGGACGAGGTGACGAAAAGGCGGCGGATCAGGCTGCAGTGAATGCGATGCGCGAGCAATTGAACCTGCTCGATATCGCGGGCGTGGTGGTGATCGGCGAGGGTGAACGCGACGAGGCACCGATGCTCTATATCGGAGAAGAAGTAGGGACGGGCAATGGCCCGGGCGTCGACATCGCCCTAGACCCTCTCGAAGGCACCACGCTGACTGCCAAGGACATGCCGAACGCGCTGACAGTGATCGCCATGGGTCCGCGTGGTTCGATGCTGCATGCACCCGACGTCTACATGGACAAATTGGCAGTGGGTCCAGGCCTGCCGCAAGGCGTCGTTTCTCTGGACATGACACCGCGCGAACGGGTCGAAGCGCTGGCAAATGCCAAGGGCTGCAAGCCGTCAGACATCACCGTGTGCATTCTGGAACGACCCCGCCACGAAGCGATGATCGCCGAAGTTCGCGATACCGGCGCGGCCATCCGTCTGATCACCGATGGCGATGTCGCCGGCGTGATGCACTGTGCCGAAAGCGAGACGACCGGTATCGACATGTACATGGGTCAGGGCGGCGCACCCGAGGGCGTCCTGGCTGCAGCGGCACTTAAATGCATGGGAGGCCAAATTTTCGGCCGCCTCCTGTTCCGCAACGACGATGAACGTGGTCGTGCCGCCAAGGCCGGGATCACCGATCTTGACCGTATCTATTCGCGTGACGAGATGGTGACTGCGGATGTTATCTTTGCCGCAACCGGCGTGACCGGCGGTTCGCTTCTCCCGCGCATCAAACGCGAACCCGGTTGGGTAGAAACCACTACGTTGCTCATGCGCTCCAAAACCGGTTCGGTGCGTCGCATGTCCTATCGCACCCCGATGTGGTCGCACGATCCGGCATAACACTTGCACTGCCGCTGTCAGCAGGCGTAAATGGCAAAACACGAGGGGCCGGGTCCGAAATGGGTCCGGCCTTGGTCTATGAGGTGCGGTTTGAGCTTTCTGGGTGTGGAACAGTCGTTGACCGGGCGGCGTTGGGTTGGTCCTTCGGTCGAGGTTGAACGCGCCTCTGAAATGATGGCGCAGCAAAGCGACTTGCCCAGGCCGGTTTGTCAGGTATTGGCGCGGCTCGGCGTGCCCCTGATCGAAGCCAAGAGTTTTCTCGAACCCAAACTCAAGGAATTGCTGCCCGACCCCCGTGCACTCAAAGACATGGAAAGGGCCGCCAAGAGGTTTCTGGATGCGGTTCGAAAACATCAAAAGATCGCCGTCTTTGCAGACTACGACGTGGACGGAGGCAGTTCGGCGGCACTGTTGCTCGTCTGGCTGCGGCACATGGGAATACATGCGACGCTTTACGTTCCCGACCGCATCGACGAGGGTTATGGACCCAATACCCCAGCAATGCAGGAGCTCGCCTCATCGCATGATCTGATCATCTGCGTCGATTGCGGCACCCTGAGCCATGAACCGATTGCTGCGGCACAGGGGGCCGATGTGATCGTCCTGGACCACCACTTGGGCGGCGAGGCTCTGCCCGACTGCGTTGCCGTGGTAAACCCGAACCGGCAGGACGAAAGTGGCGATCTGGGATATCTTTGCGCTGCTGGAGTAGTTTTCCTGATGCTTGTCGAGGCAGGCCGCCAGATGCGCGAAGCTGGCACCAATGGGCCGGATCTTTTGTCGCTGCTCGACCTGGTGGCCCTTGCCACAGTCGCGGATGTAGCACCGCTGATTGGGGCCAACCGGGCACTGGTTAGGCAGGGGTTGAAGGTGATGGCGCAGCGAAAGCGCCCTGGACTTGTGGCCCTGTCAGACATAGCTCGAATGGATGCGGCGCCCAATACATATCATCTTGGGTTTCTTTTAGGTCCTCGGGTAAATGCAGGCGGCCGGATCGGACAGGCCGACCTCGGCGCGCGCTTGCTTAGCACCGACTCGATGGTCGAAGCCGAAGCGCTGTCGCAACGACTGGACGAACTGAACACCGAGCGCCGCGATATTGAGAACATGGTGCGCGCTGCCGCTCTGACGCAGGCAGAGGACCGCGGGTTTGATGCCCCGTTGGTCTGGGCCGCTGGCGAAGGGTGGCATCCCGGTGTTGTCGGGATCGTCGCCTCTCGACTCAAAGAAGCTGCCAATCGCCCGGCCATCGTGATCGGGTTCGATGGCAGCGAAGGCAAGGGATCTGGGCGTTCGGTGTCGGGGATCGACCTAGGCGCATCAATCCAAAGACTTGCCGCCGAAGGACTGCTGGTCAAAGGTGGCGGTCACAAGATGGCTGCCGGACTGACCGTCCTGCGCGATCAACTTGAACCGGCAATGAAGCGATTGTCGGAATTGCTCTCGAAACAGGGAGCTGGTCAGGGTGGCCCTGCCGATCTGAAGCTCGACGGCACCTTGATGCCGGGAGCTGCAACAGTGGACCTGGTAGAACAGATCGAACAAGCAGGCCCGTACGGGGCCGGTGCCCCTGCCCCACGCTATGCCCTACCTGACTTGCAAATCCGCTTTGCCAAACGCGTCGGAGAGAGCCACCTGAAGCTGTCTCTATCCGATGGTATGAGCGGGGGATTGGACGCAATCGCCTTTGCCGCCTTTGACAGCTCGATGGGGGACAGGTTGACCAATCATGGTGGGGCGCGGTTCCATTTTGCAGGGCGGCTGGAGGTCAACTCCTGGGGTGGTCGGCAAACTGTGCAACTACGGATCGAAGACGCGGCTGAGGCAGCTTTGTCGTGATTTTCTTCCTGATTGCAGAGGCGTAAAAAAGTTTCTCCGCACCGCATTTTTCGGCTTGCGGGGGAACTGCGTAATACGTAAAAGGCCCTCCACAAGCCACCGTGGCCCGTTCGTCTATCGGTTAGGACGCCAGGTTTTCAACCTGGAAAGAGGGGTTCGATTCCCCTACGGGCTGCCACATGTGCTTGTCTTGGACCAAGAAATGGCCCGTTCGTCTATCGGTTAGGACGCCAGGTTTTCAACCTGGAAAGAGGGGTTCGATTCCCCTACGGGCTGCCATTGGCCGCAACCTTTCAAACAGACAGCTTTTTGGATCCCGATCTAGCAGCTGACCGGTTTTGCCTTTACGATAAAAAAACCCGGGCCAGCGCGGCCCGGGTTCGTTTTGGTCGCAAGGATTGTCCTACTCGTCGCTCTTCAGGCTGTTGGGATCGAACACATTTCCGAACCCACTGTTGTTCGACGGCTGTTCTTCGGTATTCGAAGAACTGTCATCCTCTTCACCAGTCAGCGATCCCGGCGCGAACACACCGCCAAAGCCAGAGTTGTTGGAACCAGATGGCGCCTGAGAGTCGTCCTCTTCCGTTCCCGGCGTCAGATCGTCCGGATCGAACACGCCTTCGAACCTGCGTTGACGACGCTCTTCGCGCTCCTGACGCAGTTTCTGAATACGCTCTTCAGCTTCAAGACGTTTCTGCTCTTTGACGTCCGCAATACATTGCGCAGGATTATAGACGGTTGCCGTGCCAACAACCGTGATCGTTGCGATGCAGAACATCACAAGGATAACAGCTGCCATATTGCCGGCAAAGAAGCTGGGCAGTTTGATCTTTCCCGCCAATTCCTCGACCGTTGCATTCTTGCGTGCAGCCGCCACCAATTCCTGACGCTTGATCTTGGTTTCGTTGAGAAGGGCAAAGAACACCGTCAGCACAACAATTATGAAGGCCAGCGCCGAAATCGCCGGAGTGATCCCGTAACGCACCTTTTGCGCCAGTTCGATCGTGAGCGTCGGATATTCGCCGAAGGTGAAGGTAGTGGTGTTGTAGTTCTCGAACGAGGCGAGAAACGCCAATACCGCTGCCGAGGCGATGGCCGGTCGCATGAACGGCAGAAGGATCTTGCGGAAGGCCTGAGCGTGACTTGCCCCCAGGTCAAGAGCCGCCTCTGTGAGCGCCACGTCATAACGCTGGAGCCGCGCCACGAGTACCAGCATGCAATAACTGGCGATGAACGTCGACTGACCCACCACTGTCAGGAAGATACCATTCGACAGAAAGCTGTCGGCCCCCAAGCCCAGAACCCGGTTAATCCGATCCCAGAACACCAGTGTCGAGATACCCAATACCACGCCAGGGATCAGGATCGGTGCAATGATGACCGTATAGTAGGTGGCCCGAAGCTTGGGCCAGATCTGGGTGAGCATCAGCGCTCCAGCCAGACCCATCGCCACCGACAGAATGACCGTTCCAAGGCCAATGATCACCGAGTTCTTGATGCCATTCAGGATGCGATCATCCTGGAACAACGCGCCGAACCACTCGAACGTCAGACACTCCCAAGGCGTCATACTCGGGAACTCGGACGAGTTGAAGGCGGTGATCGACATGATCACCAACGGGCCCAACAGATAGGCAAAGAATATCGCCAGATAGACCCAGATGCTTACACGAAGGATAGAGTTGTTCATTTCCCTATATCCCCCATGTTCACCTTGAACACTCGCATCATTGCCAGCACGAACAGGATACAGGTCACCAACAGCACGATCGCATAGGCTGCGCCTTGCGGCCAGTCGTTGTTGTCATTGAACTGCTGATAAATAAGTTGCGTGAACCACAGGGATGACGGACCGCCCAGAATTTGTGGCGCAGCCAGCGCACCGGCGCTGAGCATGAATACCATGGTGCAGCCCGAGCTGATACCGGGTTTGGCGTATGGAATAACCACCCGCCAATGGATGCGCCACCAAGGTGCACCAAGATCCCGTGCAGCTTCGATCTGATTGCCGTCGAGGCTTTCGATCACGTTGTACATCGGGAAAATCATCAGCAGGATATAGGCGTAACCCAGACCGGCATAGAGCGCGATGTCGTTGCGGATGAAGTCAAAGGGCGTATCAAAGATACCTGTCCCTATCAGCAAAGTATTCAGCACCCCGGTCTCACCAAAGATGATACGCAAGGCAAATGCGCGCAGGATCTCGTTGATCCAATAGGGAATGATCAACATGATCGCGAAGACGCGGATCTGATTGCCTTTGGTCTGTCCAAGATAATAGGCAATCGGATAGCACAGGATCAGGTTGAAGATCGTCACACAAACTGCGGCAACAAGCGTGCGGAAAAAGACCTTGAGGTCGACGACGTTATAGTCCTGCCCGCCCCCTTCTGGTCCAAAAACGAGGTATTTATAGTTCTCCAGTGTATAGACGTCCTTTGGACCACCGATTTCTGGCGGCGGCAGGTTCGGACGGAATGAAAAGTCAAGCATCGACAGCTGTGGCAGGATGATCAGGCCGATGGTCCAGAACAGGACCAGACCCAGGATCGCAAGCCCCATGCCGAAGCCGTTGCGGTTGAAGAATTCCTTGAGGAAGCCGGGCATGATCTGGCCTCCTTATTCCGCAGCCAGTTCGCCGGCGGGCACGATAACCGCATTGCGGGTCTCGTATTCCAGCGTGATCATCTGGCCGGTATGATCGTCGAAGGATTGGCCAAGGTTGGGAATGGACACCTTGATTTCTTTGCCTCCTTCACCTGCGGTGAAAATGTTGAACGCATTTCCTTCGAACTCTTCGTGATTGACCCGCGCGGTAACAAAGTGCGTTCCCTTGGCACCATCCGGAGCGATAGCGAACGCTTCGGGGCGGATAAACATCATGGCGGCATCGCCCTCATTCATCTTGCCCCGATTGGCAGTCGATATTCGCGCAACCAGATCGCCCGAGCGGTTCGTCGAAATCATCGCCTCATTACCCATGATTTTCTTGATCTTACCGCGGAACACGTTGTTTTCGCCAACGAACGACGCAGCGAATGCCGTCGACGGATCGTTGTAGATCGATTTGCCATCACCGATTTGGTCGATCACACCGGCACGCATCACGGCGATGCTGTCCGACATGGTCAGTGCCTCGCCCTGATCGTGAGTGATATAGATGAACGTGATGCCCACGCGCTGCTGGATTTCGCGCAATTCAGTACGCATGTGCTGACGCAATTTCAGGTCGAGTGCGGAAAGAGGCTCGTCCAGCAGCAGCACATGCGGCTCGGCACATAACGCACGAGCGATGGCGACACGCTGGCGCTGGCCGCCTGAAAGCTCACTGGGAAGCTTGTCACCTTGTCCCGGCAGCGCAATCATGTCCAGCAGTTCGTCCGCGCGCTTGCGACGTTCAGCGGCACTGGCGCCCTTGATTTCCATCGAAAAGGTAATGTTCTCCCAAACTTTCATCAGCGGGAACAGCGCAAGGTTCTGAAAGATCAGCGCCGTCGGCCGCTTGTTCGGGCCGATCCCCTTCATGTTGTTGCCGCCGATCAGAACATTGCCCTCGGACGGTTCCAGAAAGCCCGAAACTGCGCGCAAGATTGTGGTCTTGCCACAGCCCGAAGGGCCTAGGAACGAAAAGAAATCGCCCCCGTTGATATTCACATTGGCGTCGCGCACGGCGACAAAGTCCCCGAAACGGATCCAAAGGTTTTCCAGATCGACTCCGACCCCAGCACTCATTTTTGGTTTCTCCCTGTGATGTCAGTCCGTTCATGCGGCGACATCTTTTGTTGCAGTGTGCAAGACGCACACAAAGAGGGCCCCCTGAACACGCAGGGGACCCATATTTGAAGCGATCAGGCGCTTACGAACTTGTTGACGAACTCGGTCCGCACTTCGGCATACCAGGGGGCTTCGGCCGGCCACGGGTTCAGGTTGGCCAGCGAGTCGCCCGGATAGGCTTCGGCAAAGTTCTTCTTGTAGACGTCGCCAGCGAATTGGTCGGCGCCCAGTACCGGCGAGTTGTAGCCGTGACTGTCGATGGCCACGCCGGCCGGTTCCTTGCGATAGGCGAACTCGATGAAAGCATAGATCTGATCCATGTTTTCTGCACCGGTAGGCATCGACATGCCATCAACCCACGCCATCGCGCCTTCGACCGGGGCTTGATAGTGGACCGGTTCGCCTGCGGCCTTAAGCGCCAGCGGAGGACCATCCCAAGTCTGACCGACCACAACACCTTCGTTCAACAGCCCGTTCTTCTGGGTGTCGGCGTCATTCCAGATCAGCTTGATGCGCGATTTGCGCGCGATGACCCAATCGGTGATCTGACCCCATACCTTACGCATGGTGTCTTCGTCATTATATGCAGACCAAACCGATCCAGGCTCCATCTCGCCTGCGCGTTCCATGTACAGGCCAGCACCCAGCATCATCGAATGCGCGCGCCCCATGGTCTTGCCAGCATTCTCTTCCGACCAAACATCGCCGTAGGATGGTGCATCGCCATCGGGAAGCCATAGATCTGTACGATAAGCGATGCCCTCGGTACCCCAGATGTGCGGCAGCCAGTGCACGCCGCTGCCGCCAAAATTCCAGGCATCGGTGCCGATTTTGGCCATGGCCGGGTTCACCGCGTCGATACCAACCTTGCTCATGTCAAAGGGCTGCAGCAGTTCCAGCGGTTCCCACTGGAGCGAGCGATTGTTTGTAGGCGAAACAATATCGAAACCCTGCCCCTTGGTGGCCTTCATCTTGTTGATGATTTCCTCGTTCGAGCCGATACCGGTATAGTTCACCTTGATACCGGTCTCTTTTTCGAACGCTTCAAGGAACGACGGTGGCAGATAGTCAGACCACATCAGGATGTTGATTTCACCCGACGAGGCCAACGCGCTTTTCGAGTACAAAGGCGCTGCCAAAGCGGCTGCACCTGCACTCTTCAAGACACTGCGTCGAGTTACGTTAGATTTTGAAGCCATTTTTATTCTCCCATTTTGGACTGTTTTGGCTAGTTTGTTGTTGTTGTCAGATGATGACGTTTTCATGAAGTTTCCTAGTGTCTTTTCCCTTCCTGAAGTGACAGTTGGATATTTCCATAAGTCCAGTTTACGTAAGGACTCAATTCTTAGTGAAATATTGCATTGGTCATCTACCTTTGCAAACCCGCTGGCCACTTCCCCGCACATGCCCGCTTAACCTTTTTCAATTATTTGAAAAGTTTGCAGCAGATTATTGATGCGCAGCTCATGATCGGCTTGCATTCTTTTTGGGTTTCTTGGATCGGTGGTTCTCCATTGAGGTTTCCACTATCCATCTCACCTGTTCCGTCATGCACTCAGTTTCAAACAGATCAACTTGCAAGGTCAACACAATTGAGAGCAACCGTCAGTCGCTGCATTCGCCAGTTTTGGGACATCGGGCAAAGAATAAACACCGGCGGCGCGCGTTTCACCCAAAGTGATCTCCCATAGCGCAGTATTGGGGCATGCAACAAACTTCTTTCGCGTCGGGAAATTCAGGCCGGCGAGCCTACACGCCGGCCCGATTCACCCACGTGTTTCAATTCACAAGGCGGTTCTGAACAAGCCAATCAGGTTTTCTTCGGTCAACTTGATCGGGTTCCCGCCGCAGGACGGATCGGTGATGGCACCTTTAACCAACTCTGGAATGGACCTCTCTGTCACCCCCAGTTCAGACAGTCTGCGCGGGATGCCGAAGCTGTCGTTGAATTCCTGCACAAAGGCGCGAAAGCCGTCAAAGCCCCCGTTGATACCCAGATAGGCGGCGGCGTGCTGGAATCGGTCGGCGATGGCGGGGGCGTTAAAATCCAGCACAGCAGGCATACAGACCGCGTTGGTGGTGCCGTGATGGGTGTTGAACACCGCGCCGATGGGGTGGCTCATGGCGTGGATCGCGCCCAGCCCCTTCTGGAAGGCGGTTGCGCCCATGGCCGCTGCGCTCATCATCTGGGCGCGGGCCTCAATGTCGCTGCCATCTGCGTAAGCGCGCGGCAGATATTCTTTCACCAAGCGCATACCTTCCAGTGCGATGCCCTGGCTCATCGGGTGATAATGCGGGCTCGAATAGGCTTCGACGCAATGCGCGAAGGCGTCCAGACCGGTGCCTGCGGTGATGAATTTGGGCATCCCAACCGTCAGTTCAGGATCGCAGATCACCACCGTCGGCAGGACCTTGGGGTGGAAGATGATCTTCTTGGCGTGGGTCTCGGAATTTGTAATGACGCTGGCGCGGCCCACTTCGGACCCGGTTCCGGCAGTGGTGGGCACCGCTATAATCGGCGCGATGGCATCGGCATCCGCGCGGGTCCACCAGTCGCCGATATCCTCAAAGTCCCACACGGGCCGCGTCTGGCCGCACATGAAGGCGACCATCTTGCCCAGGTCCAGCCCCGAGCCGCCGCCAAAGGCAATCACACCATCGTGCCCACCGGCCTTGTATGCCGCAACGCCTGCGTCGAGGTTTTTCTCATTTGGGTTAGGGTCCACGTCACTGAATACACCGCGGCCCAGACCAGCCGCCGCCATGATATCCAGCGTCGCCGCAGTGATCGGCAGATCGGCCAACCCCTTGTCCGTGACCAGCAGGGGTTTCTTCATACCGGCTGCGGCACAGGCTGCGGGCAGTTCCTTGATGCGCCCGGCACCAAATTTGATTGCGGTCGGATAGGACCAGTTTCCAACGAGTGACATGTCAGGTTTCCTTTGTGATATGAGACCTGCTCGGGCGAGGGGGTCAGACCCGAGCAGGCCGTCGTCCTTAGCCCGTGACCTTCTTCAGGTGGTAGGATTTGGGACGGGTGAGATTGTGATAGCCGATGACCGAAAGACCACCGCCGCGCCCGGTATTCTTGCAACCGGTCCAGCACAGGCCAGGGTCCAGATAGTCGGCCCGGTTCATGAAGACGGTGCCGGTCTCGATCTGGTCGCCCACACGCGCCGCGCGATCCACATCGCGGGTCCATAGGCTGGCAGTCAGGCCAAATTCGCTGTCATTCATCAGCGCGATGGCCTCAGCATCCGAGGACACTTTCATGATGCCCACTACAGGCCCAAAGCTTTCATCCCGCATCACCCGCATGTCATGGGTCACATTGGTCAGGATCTGCGGCGTGAGGTATGCGCCGCCGTCATCCTCGGGGAAGGGGGCGATCTGCGCGACCGCACCGGCCTCAACCGCTTCGGCAATCTGGGCGCGCACCTCGTCAGCGAAACGCACATTGGCCATCGGACCAATGGTTGTTTCGGCGTCCAGCGGATTGCCCAGTTTGTAGCCTTTCACGATCTCAACAGCCTTGGCGACAAAGTCATCATAAAGGCTTTCGTGAACGTAAATCCGCTCGATCCCACAGCAACACTGGCCCGAATTGAACATCGCGCCATCGATCAATGTATCAACCGCTGCGTCCAGGTCGGCGTCGTCCATGACATAACCCGGATCCTTGCCCCCAAGTTCGGTGCCGACTCCGGTGAAGGTGCCCGCTGCCGCACGCTCCATGGCCTGACCGCCACTGACCGAACCGGTGAAGTTCACAAAGTCGAACGCGTTGCCCGCAATCAGATCATTGGTCACGTCGTGGCTGAGGAATACATTCTGGAACACGTCTTCAGGCACCCCCGCCGAATGGAACGCCTGCGCCATCCGCTCACCAACCAACAAAGTCTGGGTCGCGTGTTTCAGAACAACCGTGTTGCCCGCGATCAGCGCGGGCGCCACCGTGTTGATCGCCGTCATGTAAGGATAGTTCCAGGGTGCAACAACAAAGACCACCCCGTGAGGAATGCGCTTGATATAGCGTTTGAAAGTCTCGTCTTCGCCCACGGCAATATCGGCCAGTGACGCTTCGGCAATCTCCGCCATATGGCTGGCACGTTCGCTGAAGCCACCAAACTCGCCGCCATAGCGCACCGGGCGGCCCATCATATGCGCCAGTTCCGGAACGATCTCATCATTCATCGCGCCGACGGCCGCGACGCCCGCCAAAACGAGGTCAATACGGTCCTGCAAGGGCCGCGCCGCCCAATCCGCCTGTGCTTTGCGCGCGCGCGCTGCGGCTGCAAAGGCAGCCGCCCGCGGCAGTACTTCTCGTTCCGCAAATACCGATCCATCGATCGGCGAGACACATTGCAACATCTGCCCCATAGTCACTCCATCTCTAAAGAGAGCAGGATCCCTGCTTCATCTGGCCATAAATATCCCGGGGGTCGCCTTTGTTTGCGCCATTGGTCCGAGCAGACAATGGCGACGGGCAGGACCCCCGGCCGCGCCTGATCTCAGGCCCGCTCAAACCCGCGGGCAATTTCCCAATCGGTTACCACGCGTTCGAATTCCTCGATTTCGACCTCAGCCGCGCGGGTATAGTGATCGACAACGTCATCGCCCATCGCCGCGCGCAGCATCTGTGATCCGTGCAAAGCGTTGCGTGCATCCTTCAATGTACCCGGGATCTTTCCCGTCTCGCCCTGATAGACATCACCCTTTGTCGGCGGCTGCAACTCCAGCCCTTCTTCGATCCCCGCGATCCCGGCCGCCAGCATCCCTGCAATCGCCAGATAGGGGTTCATATCCGACCCCGGAATACGGCACTCGACCCGTATCGCCTTGGTGCCATCCCCGCACAGGCGGTACCCGGCCGTGCGGTTGTCTACCGACCAGATGATCCGCGTCGGTGCAAAAGTGCCCTTCATGAACCGCTTGTAGCTGTTGATGTACGGAGCCATGAAATACGTGTAATCGGCGGCATATTTCAGAAGACCGGCCATATAGCTTTTCATCAGCGCCGACATGCCCAGTTCATCCCCGGCATCATAGAAGGCAGGTTTGCCATCCGCCCATAGCGACTGATGCACATGAGACGAACTGCCCACCCTTTCATGATGCCATTTCGGCAGAAAGGTCGCCGCATGACCCTGCTGCCAGGCGATTTCTTTCACCGCGTTCTTGGCGATCGAGTGATACTCTGCCGTGTCCATCGCAGGCGCGTATTTGATGTTCAGCTCTTCCTGCCCGGCCTCGGCTTCACCTTTGGTGTTCTCGACCGGAATGCCCGCATCCCACAGGTGGTTCCGGATCGGGCGCATCACATGCTCTTCCTTGGTGGTCTGCAGAATGTGATAATCTTCGTTATAACCCGAGATCGGCTCCAGATCGCGGAACCCTTCCTTGCGGATCGCATCAAAGCTTTTCGCGAACAGGAAGAATTCCAGTTCGGTGGCACACATCGCCTCATACCCCATCGCCTTCAGGCGGTTCACCTGTTTCTTCAGGATCGAGCGCGGCGCATGGGGTACCTCTTCGTGGGTGTGGTGATCCAGAACGTCACACAAAACCATCACCGTGCCTTCGAGCCAGGGCACCGGGCGCAGCGTGTCCAGATCGGGCTTCATGACATAATCGCCATACCCCCGCTCCCAGCTTGTGGACGCGAACCCGCTGGGCGTGGCCATCTCAAGGTCGGTGGCCAGAAGGTAGTTGCAGCAATGGGTTTCTTCCCATGCGCCTGCCACAAAATGACCGGCATGGAACCTTTTGCCCATCAAACGGCCCTGCATGTCCACCATGCAAACCAGGACAGTATCCACTTCCCCGGTCGAAACCTGTGTCTTGAGATGTTCGAAGGTGAGTGTTGCGCTCACGATGCGTCCTCCCTGATCGCAATGTCCTTCAGCGCCGGCTCAAGCAGCGCCAATATTTCCCGTGCCATGTCGGCAACCTGCTCATCGGTGCGCAACAGATCGTTGCGTACTTCAATCATCACATTGGCCAAGCCCCGGCTCAGAGCGTGCAGGCGCAGCGAATGGGTCACGCCGTCGGACGGACCATAAGGTTCGTTCCTTTCGATCTGGCGGTGTGGAATGCGATCAGCGTGGCCCAGCATCGCATCCACCAACCGGCTGTCTTCATCATGAAGCAAACCCAGTTCCACCTTGCGCGCCTGCCCAAAGTAAACCCGCGTGAAGGAATGCACCGTCACCACCACCGTGTCCGGTCCGCGTGCCTCCAGCACCTGAGAGACTGCAATGCAAAACGGGCCGTAAACTGCCGCCGTGCGGGCGTCCCGGTCTGCTTGAGTGAGATTGCGGTTGCCCGGCACTTCGATCAACTCAGATTTCTCGGGTATGGCACTTGGCGCTTCGGGTGGGCGGTTACAGTCGTAGACCAGCCGCGACACCGTCGAAGCCACTCCGACCGCATCCAGCGCCTCGGATAAAAGCAGCGTCAAGGCACGCGCGCCCGGATCCCATGCAGCGTGGCTGAGGCGCTCAACGTCAGACAAACCCAAACCGTCATACTCGTCTGGAATCCTATTGCTGGCATGTTCGCACAGAAGCACAACCTGCCCTTTCCCCGTTGCATTCAGTATCTCGAACGGAGCCGTCATTCCTGATCCTCCGAATGCATCTGCCTGTCACTTCTCGGCATATCTTCGATCAAACGAGTTTCCAGCAATTGCCCATTGCGATACAGGATCGGATAGGCCACCGCCGCAATATGGCTGTTGAACTCACGAAGCGCGCGCAGGGTTTCCAGATGGATGTCGCTGGTCTCAAAACTCTCTGTTGTGCCGTGCTGCAGACGTTTGAGATGGCGCTTGCGGCTGTCACGCTCGGCACGTTTGATCTCGGTTTTTTCCAGGCTTAATAGACGGGCGCTTTCCAGATCGTCCGAGATCAACACGTTCGAAGCCAGCTTCAGGTTCGCAACGATGCCTTCATGCATGTGCACCAGTTCCATCCACCCTTCCTGCGAGAACGAAGCGCCTTTTTTTCGCATCTCTCCGGCCAGAACCGTCAGACGTTTGGCGACCACGTCGCCCGCAGTCTCAAGCCTGATGGCATATTCCATCAGATCACGGGCGATCTTGGCGTTTTCCTTTCCGAATCCCTCTGTCGGGATCGACGCAACATAAGACCGGATGCCCGACAGACAGTCATTCACATCGTCATCGATCACCTGCACCGCGCGGATCTGTTCCTTGTCGCCGCTGCGATACAGTTCCAAGGCAGGTTCGAACATGGACTGTACCAGATCGCTCATCCGCAGCAATTCTCGCTTGAGCCCGGCCAAAGCTTGAGAGGGATTGGTCAGGACACGCTTGTCCAGCGCGCTGTGCGGTCGTCCGGGTTGCAACTTGGCGCTGTCCCTGTTGGGTTCGGGAATAAGCCGCTCGAACGGGGCCTGCAAGCGACCGCAAAACGGGATTGCCAGAACAAGCAATGATGCGTTGAAGACAAGGTGTGCGTTCACCAGCATCTGCCCCCCTTGCAGATCACCCAGAAGACCGCTGCGCAGTGCGATATTGGCGGCGAACAAGGTAACTACCGCCCAGCTGCCGCGCAGAAACAGGTTGGCGAACGGGATGCGGCGTGCGGAAAGGCTCATCCCCCGGGTCAGCCAGACCGGAATGAAAGCCGAACCGAAATTCGCCCCCAGCATCAGTGACAATCCGGCGGCAAAGGGAATAGCGCCGATCTGCACCAGCGTCACGCACATCAAAATCGCCGCCACCGAGGAATGCATGACAAAGGCCAATGCGCCGCCGACCAGAAACGCAGTTATATAGTCACGCGCCAGATAATCCGCGATTGCGGGCAGAAAGGCGCTGTCGCGGATCGGGTCCATCGCTTCGCGCAGGAAGCGCAGCGAGATAAGAATGAACGCAACCCCCATCAGGATACGCCCAAGTTGCCGCGCCTTCTTGGCCTCTGTCTTGACAAACAGATAGCCACCAATGGCCAACAAAACCGGCACAAGCCAATCCAGCTCGAATGACAGGATCTGAATAATCAGCGCCGAACCCAGGTCTCCACCCAACACGATGGCAAGCCCGGCTGGAAATGTCAGCATACCGCTGGCGGCAAATCCCGAGGACAACAATGCCACCGCCGCCGAACTTTGCAGCACGATGGCCATGACAATCCCGACAAGCGACGCTTGGGCATAGCTGCGCTGACCGGTCATGACACGTTGAAACGACGCGCCATAGCTGCGCTCGATCCCCGTGCGCACCATCCGCACTGCATAGAGCAGCAGCATTGTCGCTCCGGCCAGGCTTATGATGAAACTGACAATCGCCATAGTTTATCCGCGCACAAGTTTGAGCATTTCAGCATGCAAATCCGGCGTTGCTGCCGAGATCACTTTCCCATCAGAATTCAACCCCAAAGGCTGCCCTTCCCAATCCGTCATAACGCCTCCCGCCGCTTCGATGACGACCGAAACCGGCAGATAATCGTAGGGCTGCAAATCATAGTCAATCACCGCATCCACATAGCCCGCCGCCAGCAGCGCATGTGGATAGCAATCATAAGCAAATCGGCGCGTCTGACCTGCATTCATCAACCTTTCAAAAACGTCGGGATGGTCGCGGTGGATCTTGTCGCCTTCATTCACAAATAGAATGGCCTGATCCACCCTCGTTTTGGCGGACGCTCGAATGGCCTCGCCATTTAGCGTCGCCCCCTGCCCCTTCACACCCAGAAATATCTCGCCAAGCGCAGGCATGGCGATGACACCAACCTGAGGAACACCGTCTTCCAGATGCCCCAGCAGGAACCCGAACAATGGATGACCGGACAGAAACGATCGGGTACCGTCAATCGGATCAACGATCCAGATATGGCGTCGGTCCTTACCTTCGAACCCGTGCTCTTCTCCAAAGATGCCATGATCCGGGAAGTGTTGCTCAATGTAATCGCGAACGCACGCCTCGACGCCTTTGTCGGCCTGGGTGACCGGGCTTTCATCCAATTTGAACTCGATCCCAAGATGGCCACGGAAATAACCACGCGCGGCCTTGGCCGCGATTCCTGCGATTTCGACCGCGTGACCCGCGTAGTCACTCTTCGCCAGCACCGGCCTCTCCTCCTGTCGCCACCCTTACTTTGATACCCCACTCCTTGAAGGCCGCCG
Organism: Ruegeria sp. BHSB058; assembly: GCF_059613285.1. NCBI lineage: Bacteria > Pseudomonadati > Pseudomonadota > Alphaproteobacteria > Rhodobacterales > Roseobacteraceae > Ruegeria > Ruegeria sp. BHSB058. The sequence continues at coordinate 78,195 of NZ_JBXWSF010000003.1, forward strand.
CAAGTACGCCCTTGGGCCGTTTGTCCGTGAACAGATCGTCAACCCGTCGCGGGTCGGCACCGTGATAGGGCGCGGTTTCACCGAACTTGAAATGGTCGGCCGCAACCACAGACCAGTCGCTATTGTCGACGACGATAGACGCCAGATCCGCCTCGGCAGAACTCAGATACAAAAACCCTTTGCGTGCTGACACGGCATCCGCACTTAAAATGGACAGATCGAATGCGAATCTCTGCGCCTGACGGTGCGTGACATGACCAAAGGTTCCGCGTTCATCGCTTTGCATCTCACCGCCCAACAGGTGAACCCGCGATCCATTTACACCCACCAGGCTTTGCGCCACTCCTACCGAGTTGGTTACGACAGTAAGGTTGCTGCACTGGCGCAGCTCTTCGGCAACGAAGGCCGTTGTCGACCCCACATCCAGAAAGACCGTCATCCCATCGCGCACGACTTGCGCGACGCTCGATGCGATCAGGCGTTTTTCGTCAGGATGCTGCGCAATGCGACGAAAGAAACTCGGATCACCCTGAGTTCCTGCCAGATAGGCCCCGCCATGCACGCGTTCCACTGCCCCGGATTTGGACAATGCCTTGATCGCGCGCCGTACGGTTTCCTCGGACACATTGAGGGCTTTTGCCAGATCGGAGTTCCGCGCGGCCCCGCCGAGGCGACGTAACACATCCAGCAATTCGACTTCTCGATGCGTATGTACACCGCGATTCGACACAGCGCCCTCAGAATAACCCCACGAACATGTTCACCCAGCCACACAAGGCGGTCAAAAGCAAGCACTTCATTTGGAATTTGACGGATTGAATCCACTTGCTTGGGAAGAATCCCTCGTTTTCCCTCAAATTTACTCAAACATCGCAAATCCGAGCAGACAGCGCCGATTTCAAATCCACGATTTCAAAAGACCTTGAAGGAAAAAGATTCAACCCAAAGGGGAAAATCTGATCCTCTTGAACGACGCGGCGTCATATTCGGGTCCTCTAATGTGGGTGTCAGCAGCGTTTCCAGGGGGTGGATCGTCTGCGAACTCACCATCGCCCCCAACACCTGGGGCGACCCACATTTTTTGGAGCAAGATATGAAAAACTTTATCGCAAATACCTTCAAGCGTCTGCGTCGTGATGAGTCGGGTGCGACTCTGGTCGAATACGGCATCGCAATCGCACTGGCGGTCGTATTGGGCGCCGGCGCGCTTTCGACGCTGGCAGGCGACGTCGCAGGTTCGATGACTGCCGCTGGCAACTGTATGCCAAATGCAGACGGCTCGGTGCCGACCTGCGGAACCACGCCGTAACTTTAGAGAAGCACTTTCTCAAATGAAATTGTTGCCGCGGCCTTGGAGATTTCGCGGCAACACCTCCCGGAGCAAATCCGCAAGACGTCACCGTTATCCATAGTTTTTTTAAAGAGTGCGACTTCGAACGGATTTGAACAGGGCGTTTCACCGCAAATCAGTACATGGCTGCCAAGTCAGCGGTGAAACGCCCCCTCCGGGCCATTTGATCAACGGCATCAAGAGCGCCGACCAACAATATTGGAGACCACCATGCGTTTCTCTTCTTTCCTGACATTCGTCGCCGGACTGGGGGTTGCAGCGGGCTCGGTGTATCTGGCCCGTGACTACATCGAGAATGAATATGCCAAACGACAAGCCGTCGAAGAAGAAAAGGTCGTCAACGTCATCGTTGCCGCCCAGGACATCGACTTTGGCCAAGTCGTGGACGCCCAGAAACTGACCACTATCGCCTGGCCGAAAGAAGCGCTGCCAAGCGGCGTTTATACCGCCTACGACACATTGCTTCCAAGCCAAGGCAAGGAATTTCGCCGCGCCAAGCGCGCAATCTCTCAGGGTGAGCTGATCCTGACCAACAAGGTCTCGAACTTTGGCGAAAAAGTCACCATCGTTCAGACCATCAGCGCCAACAACCGCGCGATGGCAATCAACGTGAACGCCCAGTCCGGTGTTGGCGGTTTTGTCACGCCGGGCGATTTCGTCGACATCCTGTTGACGCACGGTGCCAATAAGGACCTGAAGACCGTCACGATCCTGCAGAACAAGCGCATCATCGGCGTTGATCAGGAAGCGGACGAGCAAAAAGACGCGCCCGGTGTCGCCCGTACCGTCACCGTCGAAGTCACGCCTGAAGAAGGCCAGCGCCTGGCGCTCGCCCAGCGCGCAGGAACGCTCAGCCTGACGCTGCGCACACTTGAGGCGGCCAATGACGAACCGCTGGAATCCATCGGACTGAGCGATGTTCTGCGCGAGTTGTCGCCGGTGCCGGAACAAGCACCGATCAAAACCGTCGTCGTTCGCCGCGGTACAGACGTGACCGTTACCGAACTGCGCTGAAACGATTTGCCGAGGAGATGACAGATGAAACTCGCCAACACCATGAAACGCCTCGCCTCTGACGAAAACGGCGCGATGCTGGTGATCTGGGGGGTATCGTTTGCCATCTTCTTCGGTATCGTCGCACTTTCTTTTGACGTCGGTCGCACCGCGATCACCCGGACCGAACTTCAGTCCTTTGCCGATCACGTCGCCCTGGCCGCCGCCGGAGAGCTGGACGGAGGTGCCGACGCCATCATCCGGGCAACCGCAGCCGCCGAGAACATGATCGTCGACAACAAGACTTTCGGCAGCGGCGGCAGCCAGCTGAGTGGCAATACCGACTTTACCCTGACATTTCTGTCTGACCTTCCCGCCGATGACACCGATGTCGTGACAGCGACCACCACGGATGCGACCGAAGCTGCATATGTTCTGGTTCAGACCACACCTTCGACAGTCGCCGCAACGTTCGGCGCTGTCTTCGCCGCCCTGACCGGAAATCCAATGCCAGACAGTTGGGCCAATGGATCGGCAATCGCCGGATTTACCCAATATGCCTGCGACGTGACCCCGATGATGTTCTGCCTGCCCGATTCAAATTATAAGGCGGACGAGAATATCGGTGATATGATCCTGTTGCGCTCTGGCGGTAATGGCGCGGGCTGGGGGCCCGGCGATTTCGGCTTCCTCGACCCGGCCAAGACTTTGGTCGACGACGAAGGCCCCTGCGCCGGTCTGAGCGGTGTGAACCTTGACGCCTGCCTGATCGGGGCCGAGGGCAGCATCACGCAATGCTTCAACATGCGCGGCGTCGATATCGAACCGGGCCAGAAAGTCGGCATCGAGAACGCCATCTATAACGTGCGCTTCGATATCTACCGCTCGATCATGAATGGCAAGAAGAACAATGCGAACTTCCCGCCTGCCCCAAATGTGATCAAGGGTATTGTTCCCGGCACCGGCAACACCTGCATCAGCGGAAATGAGGAGATCTCGCCTGATACAATGGGCATGCCGCGCGACGATTGCTTTGGAAGCGGTGGCTGCAGCCGATTTGGCGACGGCAGCTGGAACGCAGGCCGAACAGCCTATGTCAATATGAACTACGACGGCACTGATCCGCACCCTTCCGCCACAACTCGGTATGAATACTACCTTGCCGAGATCAACGCGGCCGCCAGTTCCTCCGCTCCGCTTCTGACCGGCAAGGCCGAAACCGGTCGCCCGATGTGCTCGAACAATCAAAGCAGTGATCCGGATCGCCGCGTGATCATCGCCGCCGGTATCGATTGCTCTGCCAACCCGATCAACGGAGCCGCCACCAACGTGCCAGTCCAGGAATTCTTCAAGATCTTCCTGACCGAGCCTGTCGGCGATGACGGTTCCTCTCCTCCCACCGTTGACATCTGGGGCGAGGTCGTCGGCAGCGCCAGCGAATACAGCCCCGGTGCCGGCTCTCTCTTCCACGACGTTGTCCAGCTTTACAGGTGATCCCATGTTGTCTCGTCTGTTCCATAGCAAGAAACTGTCGGATTTCCGCCGCGACGAATCCGGCGCCGCCTTGGTCGAATTCGCCATACTGATGCCGATGATGCTGGTTCTGTTCGCCGTAACCATCGAAGGCGGTCGTCTGTTCTGGGCCTATCAGAATGTCAACGCAGGCGTCCGTGACGCCACGCGCTATCTGGCCCGCGTCGCTCCCAAGGATATGTGCAGCGGCGGCACAGCGGTCAGCACCTATACGACCAAGGCCGAAGAGATCGTCAGAAACCGGATCGACGGCACCTCGCCGTTCCCGTCTGGGATCAGCGTCAACTCGGTCTCGCTCAGCCTGAACTGCGTCGCCGGAACCTACCGCGTTTCGCCCGCGCCGGTCATCCAGGTCACTGCGAACCTGTCGGTCACTTTCCCCTTTGCCGATGTCTTCTCACTGGTCGGGGGCAACCTGCAAAACGTCAACACCGTCATTTCGGATCAGTCACGGGTATTTGGAGCATGAGACATATTGCAAGAAAATACCGCCTCGCCCAGCAACTGGCACGCCTGCGTCGGGATGAAAGCGGCACGACACTGGTCGAATTCGCTGTTGTCCTGTCGATCTTCCTGCTTATGTTCTTTGGCCTGATCGATTTTGGCCGCATGAGCATGCACTACGCTGCCGCCGAACGAGCCATGCATGTGGCGGCCCGCATCGCCGCTGTTCGCCCACCGGCCTGCACCGGCGTACCGAACGTGCACCGCCGCGGACCGGTTCAAAACGGCTCCACCGCGCCCGACTTTGGCACAATGTGCAGCAGCGGCGCGAATGTCTGTGCCGACGTCGGAACGATCAGCTGCAGCGGAGACTCCACCAACGACACTGCCAGCGAGATCTGGGACATCGTTCAAGGATCAATGCCGATCAACAGCACGATTTCCAATCTGCGCTTTTCCTACACTTACGACAGTGACCTTGGCTTCTTGGGCGGTCCGTTCACGCCGATCGTTACAGTTGAGGTGCAAAACCAAACTTTTGAATTCATTTCGCCGCTAGGGGGGCTGGTGGCATTGGCCGGAGGTACGTCCTCCCCGGATCTCGGGGCCTCCGTAACCTTCCCCTCCATGAGTGCATCGATGCCTGGTGAAGACCTGGCAATGGGCACCAGCGGATAATTTCAGACAGGAGCATAGTAAAATGGAACAGAGACATAAGACAATTGCAGTCGTATCAGACGACCCGCTGGTTCACTCCAGCCTGCAAGCCGCTCTGGGCACCGACGCTTCGCTGAAAGTGACGGGTTTGAACGCAACCCTGCCCCAGATCAACGGCAAGGCCACCGGACTCGCCGCTTCGACCGATGTGATCGTGTTCCGGACCGGAGCTGCAGCTTCGGACGATGTCGAAGCGATCCGCGCCATTCGCAAGGGCGGAGGCACACATGCAGCGATCATCGCGCTCAGCGATGATGGCATCCTGTTCAGCGATGCCCGCAAACTGACCGATGCCGGCGCAACCGACGTGCTGCCTATCTCCATGAATGCCGATGATCTGCGCAACAGTATCTGCAAGGCAATGAATGTGGGCAATCAAATCGCATTCGGATCTGCCGATTCCGGTCGCGCTGGGAAAATCATCTCCGTCGCGCAAGCGCGTGGTGGGATCGGCTCGACCACCGTCGCCGTCAATGTGGCCGACCAGCTATTGGACCGGCGTGGCATGATGAAGAAGGTGCCGACCAACAGCGTTGCGCTGGTGGATCTTGATCTGCAATTCGGCGCGATCAGCAGCTTTCTGGACGTGCAGCCGAACGAAACTCTGTTCCAGATGGCGGTTGAGGGAACCATGCCCGACGCCACATTCTTGGAACAATCCATGGTAAAGGCCGAAAACGGGGTCGATGTCCTGTCAGCACCAACTGGATTTGCGCCCGTGGATTCCCTGCGCCCCGAGCAGGTGAAATCCCTGCTTAACGTTCTGCGCAGCAAATACGACTATGTTGTCGTGGATCTGCCTCGCGCCCTGGTGCCCTGGCTGTCGCCAGTGCTCGAAATGAGTGACCGGATGTGCCTTGTGACCGACAGCGCGGTTCCGTCCGTTCAGCAATGCCTGCGCCTGGCCAATTTCTTCACCGAGGATGTGCCAACGCTTCAGATTGATCTGGTGGTCAATCACGAGAAAAAGCCGCTGGTTCAATCCAGTCATCACAAGGAAGCTTCGGCGATCCTGGGCCGCCCGCTCCGCTATTGGCTGCCGCATGACGAAAACGCAGCTCGCGAAGCTGTCGATCGCGGTCAACCGCTATCGAAAGCAGCCGGGCGATCGGCGCTGACCGCAGCGCTTGCGAAGATGGGAAGACAGATCGCTGCAGATCTTAAGGAAAACACTGCAGTCGCGACTGCGAAAGCCTGATTAGGGGGTAAAAATGTTCAAGTATTTTTCAAATAGCAGCGAGCAAGCGACTGCAAAGGCCATTCATCTGCGTCCGGTCGAAGATGTAAAACCGGTGATAGTGGCCAAGCAATCGGAAGAAGAAAAGGAGCTGGTAAAGTTCCTGGAACTCAAAAGCCGCCTGCACGAAGCCCTGCTGGATCGCCTCAACCTTTCGGTTGTGGAAAAAGTTGCGCCCGAGGAACTGCGCCGCGAGGTCGCCGCGCTGACCAGCGAGGTTCTGGCTGCAGAAAACAACCCGCTTCGCTCGGATGATTTCCGCCGGATCGTGGATGAGCTGATGGACGAGGTTCTGGGCCTTGGGCCGCTTGAGCCACTGCTGGCCGATCCGACGATCAATGACATTCTGGTCAATGGCCACCGCGACGTGTTCGTGGAGCGCCGCGGCGTGCTGGAACGCACAAACACGCGCTTCCGGGACGAAAAGCACCTGTTGCGCATCATCGACAAAATCGTGTCACGCATCGGTCGCCGCGTCGATGAAAGCAACCCTTGGGTGGATGCCCGTCTCGAGGATGGAAGCCGTGTCAACGCCATCATCCGCCCCTGCGCCATCGACGGTCCCAGCATGTCGATCCGCAAGTTTTCCGAGACACCTCTGACGCTTGACCGCCTGATTGAATCGGGCTCGCTGGACCAGCGCGCCTCCAAGTTCCTGATGGCATTGGTCGAAGCGCGCAAAAACATTCTGATCTCGGGTGGCACCGGTTCGGGCAAGACCACCATGCTGAACGCAATTTCGGCCGGCATCGACCATCGTTCGCGCATCGTTACCGTCGAAGACGCCGCCGAACTGCGACTACAGCAAGAACATGTCGTGCGACTGGAAACCCGCCCGCCGAACCCCTCGGGCAATGGCGCGGTGCTGCAACGGGATCTGGTGCGCAATGCGTTGCGGATGCGCCCTGACCGCATCATCGTGGGCGAAGTTCGTGGCGCCGAAGCATTCGACATGCTTCAGGCAATGAACACCGGCCATGACGGATCGATGACCACAGTGCACGCCAACTCGGCTCGTGATGCCATAGGTCGGATCGAGCAGATGGTCACGATGATCGGCTTGGACATGCCGCTCAGCGCCATCCGCGCACAGATTTCGTCGGGCCTCAACTTTGTCGTTCAACTGACCCGTCTGGCCGATGGCAAACGCCGTGTCGTCAGCATTTCCGAGATCACCGGCCAGGAAGGCGACGTGGTGACCATGCAGGACATTTTTGTGTTCCGCAAACTGGGCAAATCGGAAACCGGAGAGATCATCGGCGAGTTCGTCGCGACCGGCATTCGTCCGCAGTGCATGGACGATCTGGTTGCCGCCGGTATCGACCTTGATCTTTCGACCTTCCTGGCCAAGGGAGCGTGATCATGGAAATCTTCGCTGGACAACAGGAATTCACGTATCTCGTTTATACCGGCATCGCAGTGGGAACGCTGCTTGCCTTCACCGGCATGGCACAACTGGCCAGTCGGAGGGAAAAAATCAACGAAGCGAAAACACGCCGTCTCAAGATGTTGGCCAAGGGCCACGACGCGGCAGACGTGTTGGCGCTGCTGAAACCAAAGCAAAGCAGCGGTTTCTGGCAAAAAGTACCGTTCGTGGGCGATTTGCCCCGGCAATTGCATCAGTCCGGTCTGACCATCGGAATCGACAAGTTCACGTTTCTTTGCCTGCTGCTCGGCTTTGGCGTGTTTGCATTCGCCTTGTACCCGCTCGGCCCCACCGCAGCTCTTGTGCTGGCCATTCTGGTAGGCTTTGTCGGCCCGGTCGGCTTTGTCAAAATCAAATACAAAAAGCGTACCGATGAGCTGACCAAGCAACTGCCTGATGCATTGGACATGCTTGCACGCGGCCTCAAGGTCGGCCATCCACTCAGCAACTCGATTGGCGCGATCGCGCGAGAAATGCCCGACCCGATCGGAACCGAATTTGGTATCGTATTTGACCAGATAAGCTATGGCGACGACTTGCCAGATGCGTTTCAGGAGTTCGCCCAGCGCGTGGATATCGAAGATGTCTACTATCTGGCAGCAAGCATCGGCATCCAGCACGGCACCGGCGGCGATCTTGTCAACGTCATCGAAATCCTATCCAGGGTGATCCGCGACCGGATTGCAATGCGGCGCAAGATCCGTGCGATTTCATCCGAAGGCCGGCTGACCGCCTGGTTTCTGTCAGCCTTGCCCGTGATCATCGGGATCTTCACCTCGATCACTGCGCCAAATTATTACCGGGGCGTCATGGAGGACCCGCTGTTCCTGCCGATGGCCATTTCAGTGGTGGTTCTGACCACCCTGAATCTGATTTTCCTGAAAAAACTCGTCAATTTCAGAATTTGAGAGGACGAAAGCCATGTTCAACAATATCCAAAGCCTAGCGGCATCAATGGAAATCTCGCCTGAGATCACGATCCTCTCGGGACTGGGGATCGGAATAGTACTCGTTTTCTGGAGCATCGCAGCGAATATGGGGCGCAAGAGCGTACCAGCGACGCGTATTGCGGCTTTAAAGGGCGCGCCCAACATGGCGCGTCTTGACAAGGCGATCCTTAAAACTCCTACCGCTGAATTCGACGGTTTCACCAAAGCTTTTGCTCCGGGAAACGAAAAGGAGCGCTCGGAGCTCAAGCAGCGTCTGCTGCGCGCGGGTTTCACGTCGCCCAACGCATTGCGGTACTTTGTTATCACCAGAGCCGTTCTGGGCCTGATCCTTCCTGGTCTCCTTCTGGCATTGGTCGTCATCACCAAGATGCCCGGCGCGTCGGTCCCAAGCGGCCTAGCGGCCCTTGTTTCCGGTTTGACCAACTTTCAAATCAAGCTGTTCCTGGCATTTCTCGTCGGCGCCGGCTATTTCGGCCCGAATTTCTGGCTTAACAACAAGGTCAAGCAGCGCACGCAAAAGATCGAGGAAGGCTTTCCGAACGCGCTGGATCTGATGCGCATCTCCGTCGAAGCAGGGCTTGGATTCGACGCCGCAATGGCCCGTGTAGGTAACGAGTTGACCGAAATCTCACCCGAGATCTCGCTGGAGTTCCTTTCGGCGCAGCGCCAAGTTCAGGCGGGCCGCCCACGGGATGCCGCACTGATGGACATGGCCGACCGTACCGGTGTCGATACCGTACGTTCATTTGCGAAAGTCACCCAGCAGTCGATGCAATTCGGCACCAGCATGTCTCAGGCGCTTTCGACCTATTCGGACGAGTTGCGTAATTACCGCGAAATGAAAGCACAGGAGATGGCAAACAAGCTGCCGGTCAAGATGTCTGCTGTCTTGGCGGCGCTGATGCTGCCAGCGCTCATCATGCTGACCATCGGCCCGAATGTCATTCGCTATATTCGATATTTCTCCGGCTAATCCTCACCTGACATTCGACGGACATACACCCTGCGTCACGTCGTTCCACAAAAGCGGTCGCCACACTTTGATAGTGTGGCGACTTTTGTGACGCGCTCAAACCCAATACCCAACGTTAACTACGTATCCAATTGGAGAGCGGCGTGAATCAGTTTTGACGGAGTTTTAGGGATCGGATTCCATCAATACGTGAATAATCCGCAACTACCGGCTCGACTGTTTTCGCCGCAGGCCTCAATAACAGCAGATTTAATCGAAAATCCTCCATTTTGTAGAAACCTTTCAAACTATTCGCCAATGTATAGTGACCAAGTTCGCCACAACTTGGTTGTTGTACCCTCGGCCCTGTTTGTTTTCGGGTGGAGGTCATTGTTCACGAGTAACCTGACCTGGGGGGTTAGGAATGTTTTCTTACGGCGACCGCACAGAAGGTCAGCATAACCACCTCGCTTCCGAAGCCCGCCTGATTGGGGCAGTCGCGAAATGGTGTGAATGCCTTCACTCCAAAGCTTTGTTGATGGATGCTCTTCATAGCATCGCCGAAAGCCTCGGCGCCGAAATCGTGGTGCTTGCGCGCGTGCCAAAAACGGCACGCGCGCTTCCCAAGACTATTTCCTACGATGCAAAACCGACCACCGGCCACGGACCGTGCAGATCGTATTCCCGTACCCTGCTCGGCCCATATCTGGATCAGGCCAAACCCGGGTCCACCTGGGCCAAGTCGACGCTTTACGACGAATTCGATCCATCGTTGATGGAGTTTCACCTGAACCGTCGGTTGAGAGAGTTGATCGTTATACCGCTCTCCCGCAACGACATGACATCGGATCTACTGGAACTTCATTTTCCGGAGGCCGTGCCGCCCCAAATTCTTGCCGTCTTGAACATCTTGGCAGAAACGCTGGCACAAACCTGGGGCAACCGCGCCAAGGGGCTGTTCATGGATGCTCTTTTGCGGTCGACACCCAATGACACGGCGCCGCTGGATGGGAAACCTATCCTGAGCGTCGAAAACCCCGCCCGCCTGAGTCGCGCCGAGTACCGAGTTTGCGTTCTTTTAAACCGTGGAAAGACAAACGAGGGTATTCTCAAGGCCCTGGCAATTTCCACTTCGACCTTGCGCACACATCTGAGGAATATCTACGCCAAGACCGGCGTGCAGAACCAGGCAGAGCTGATTTATCAACTGATGTCAGTTGAACCTTTCACCTCGGATGACGCCGTCGGCGCACAATTTGGCTGAGGCGATCGGCAATGGCACCGTTTTTCCAAGCAATGTTTTGCCTCCTGATGAGCCTCGTCGCGTATTGCGACGTGAAATATATGAAAATCCCAAATATTCTGCCGTTGGGCGGGTTGGTGCTGTTCGTGACGTTCAGCCTCACCCTTCCATTCGACATGGTTGTGTGGCGGTTGGCAGCGGCCTCTATCGCTTTCCTGGTGGTATTTGTACTGTTTTCTCTTCGACTGATCGGCGGTGGAGATACCAAAATGCTTCCGGTCCTGATCCTGTTCGTTCCGACCGGTGGGCTAATTACCTTTGCCTACATATTCTCGGCGGCGATGCTGATCGGCAGCCTGTTAACAGTCGTGATGCAAAGGCTTCCTGTATTTCAAGGCGCGGGTTTGACCAGTGTCTCGCAAAAAGGCCATTTCCCCATGGGGATTGCCATCGCAATGGCGGGCATCGGACAACTCATTCTGTTGGGGTGAGCATTCACCGACTTTTTGATCGTGAATTAGGTTCGAATATCTCTCACTTGTTTTGCCGCGCCCAAAATCCAAGCGTCTTCAATTGGTACAATGTAAAGGAAACCGTTCGTCAAACGGTGGATAATGGTGCGGGCGGGGAGACTCGAACTCCCACACCTTGCGGCGCCAGAACCTAAATCTGGTGCGTCTACCAATTCCGCCACGCCCGCACGAACAGGGACAGAACCCTGTAATGAGGCGCTCAATAACAAAGCTTTCAACCAAGTGCGAGGGGGAATTTTGCCCTCTCACAAGGAAAGCATTCGGAACACTTTCGGCAACTGTTCCGGCAGATCTTCGGCGATCAGACCAGGGCCAAACTCACGCGCGCATTCGACATGCAGCCAGGCCGCCGATTCCGCCGCCTGCATCGGGGCAAAGCCGCGGGCCAGAAGGCCGGTGATGAATCCCGCCAGCACGTCGCCAGTTCCGGCGGTGGCCAGCCACGGAGCGGCCCGGTCGTAATGCGCCGAATTGACCGAACAGCGCCCATCCGGTGCCGCAATCACCGTGTCCGCCCCCTTGAACAGAACAACACAACCCGCCCGCTTCGCCGCTTCTCGCGTCGCGTCCACCTTGGAATAGGCCGGCCCTTTCGTGGGCACCGCATCCAGCCTTGCCGCGATGTCCGGGAACAGGCGCGCAAACTCGCCACCATGCGGGGTCAGAACGCAGGTCTCATGCAACAGAGCGAACAGCTCTGCCGGTTCTTCGGCATAGGCGCTCAGCGCATCGGCATCCAGCACCGTGGCGCGTTTGGCGGTCAGCGCCACCGGCAACAGATCACGCGCCCGCTCGACGCCCATACCCGGCCCCAAGCAGAGCGCGTTGAGGCGGGTATCCCCCAGCACTGCCGCTAACCCATCGGCGCCCTCGACACGCGCCAGCATCAGCGCGGTGATCTGGCAAGCAACCTCCTGCTGCGCGCTGGGCGGCACCGCCAGCGTCACCATCCCTGCCCCAATCCGCAGTGCCCCTCGCGCCGCCAAACGCGCCGCACCGGTTCTTCCAGTACCGCCTGAAAGGATCAATGCGTGGCCGTGACTGTATTTGTGCTGACCAGCCCATTTTCCACGAAAACCACTGCTCTCAGGCAAATCAATCAACTGGACCTCCGTAGGTGCAGCGTTGGAATTTAGTCCAATATTAGCGACAACAATTTTATTCGACAGTCCGGGACCTCCGCCATAATGACCATCCCCCAACAGGTAGTGCCCAAGCTTGGGAGCGTGGAACGTAACTGTTAGATCAGTTGGAAAAGCTCCAAAATTTGCTCCGGAATCGCAGCAAAGACCGCTGGGACAATCGACGGCAACGTATTTTGGCCGTCGGTCACTTTGCGGTCTATGCGTAACGGTCGGTACAAAGCCGTGCCAAGCGCGATCAATGTCGTCCGGCATCGTCCGTGTTATTCCAGTACCGAACAGAGCATCGACAACCAAGTCATGTTCTTGATTGTCCAACGCCTCTTCGACAGCACCATCGTCCCATTTACAGGCAACATCCAGGGCGCACCACCGCTCATAATTCACCCTCGCATCCGTCGGCAGTTTCTCGGGATCGCCATACAGGAACACCTCCACCTCCCAGCCCCGCTCCTTCAACAACCGCGCCACGACAAACCCGTCGCCGCCGTTGTTGCCCGGCCCGCACAGCACAACGGCCCGCTGAGCGTTCTCTTCATCTTTGTCCAAATACTCCGGAGAGCGCGAGGGGCTGGCCCCTCGCCTGTCCAATTCCGGCCACTCCTCGAAAATCGCCTCGACAACACCTCGCCCGGCGCGTTCCATCAGCTCAAGCCCGGTCACCTCACCGGACTCGATCGCGGCCTTTTCAAGCGCCCGCATCTGCGCCGCCGTCAGCAATTCCGTCATCGCAATTCTCCCCGCGATTCACTTTCGCGCATTTTTTGTGCACTGCGATCAAAGTTTGATCGCAAGCCCGGTTTCAGGCTGCCAAACACCTCGCATTTCCGCAAACGCGTTGCCGCCCGATCTTAGACGTGATCTGAGCCAGCCTGACAAGATTGCGAGGGAACTCCGATGAAGAAGATCGAAGCGATCATCAAGCCGTTCAAGCTGGACGAAGTGAAAGAAGCGCTGCAGGACGTCGGTGTCCAGGGGCTGAGTGTCATTGAGGTCAAGGGCTTTGGCCGCCAGAAGGGACACACAGAACTATATCGCGGCGCCGAATATGTCGTCGATTTTCTGCCCAAGGTGAAAATCGAAGTCGTGCTGGACGACGATCAGGTCGATGCCGCAATCGAGGGGATCATCGGGGCCGCCAAGACCAACAAGATCGGCGACGGCAAGATCTTTGTCTCGCCCGTCGAACAAGCCATCCGCATCCGCACCGGCGAATCCGGCTCGGACGCGCTGTAAGAAACAAACGAGATCTCAAACAGAGGACTAAGAGAATGAGCAAGGACGCAGTTCTTCAGCTGATCAAGGAAGAGGGTGCCGAATATGTCGACATCCGCTTCACCGACCCGCGCGGCAAGCTGCAGCACGTGACCATCGTGTCAGACCTGGTGGACGAGGATTTTCTGGACGAAGGGTTCATGTTCGACGGCTCTTCCATCGCGGGCTGGAAGTCGATCGAGGCATCGGACATGAAACTGATGCCCGACACTGAAAGCGCCTATGTCGATCCGTTCTATGCGGAAAAGACCATCTGCATTCACTGCACCGTTGTCGAACCCGACACCGGAGAGCCTTATGATCGCGACCCGCGCGGTACCGCGCAGAAGGCCGAAGCCTATCTCAAGGCGTCGGGCATCGGTGACGTGGCCTACATGGGACCCGAGGCCGAGTTCTTCCTGTTCGACGACGTGCGGTTCTCGAACTCGATCAACAAGGTGTCCTACGAAGTGGACGCGACCGATGCGTCCTGGAACACCGACACTGAGTACGAGATGGGCAACATGGGTCACCGTCCCGGTCTGAAGGGCGGCTACTTCCCGGTCAACCCGACCGACGAAGCACAGGACCTGCGTTCCGAGATGTTGTCGACCATGAAGCGACTGGGCATGAAGGTCGACAAGCACCACCACGAGGTTGCGTCGTGCCAGCATGAGCTGGGGCTGATCTTTGGGACGTTGACCAAACAGGCAGATGAGCTGCAAAAGTACAAGTACGTGATCCACAACGTGGCGCATGCCTATGGCAAGTCCGCGACCTTCATGCCAAAACCGATCTATGGTGACAACGGTTCGGGAATGCATGTGAACATGTCGATCTGGAAAGACGGCAAGCCGTTGTTCGCAGGCGACAAATATGCCGATCTGTCGGACGAGGCGCTGTGGTTCATTGGGGGTATCCTCAAGCACGCCAAGACGCTGAATGCTTTCACCAACCCCGGAACCAACTCGTACAAGCGACTGATCCCCGGCTTTGAAGCCCCGGTTCTGCGCGCCTATTCGGCCCGTAACCGTTCGGGTTGCGTCCGTATTCCGTGGACCGAAAGCCCGAAAGCCAAGCGCGTCGAGGCCCGCTTCCCCGATCCGTCGGCAAACCCCTATCTGTGCTTTGCCGCACTGCTGATGGCCGGTCTGGACGGCATCAAGAACAAGATCGATCCGGGCGAAGCCATGGACAAGAACCTGTACGACCTGCCGGCGGAAGAGTTGGAAGGTATCCCGACCGTTTGCGGCAGCCTGCGCGAAGCGTTGGATTGCCTGGCGGCGGATCACGACTTCCTGCTGCAGGGCGACGTGTTCACCAAGAGCCAGATCGACGGCTATATTGCCCTGAAGATGGAAGAGGTTCACACATACGAACATACACCGCATCCGGTGGAATTCGGCATGTATTACAGCTGCTGATCGGCAGTCTGCTTATGACCGAAAGGGCGTCCGTAAGGGCGCCCTTTTTCGTTGACCTTTACGGCTCCGCCGATACGCTTGGTCACGGATTTCAGCTATGGAACAGTTTCATGACCTTTCTTCGCCCGCCTCAGCGCATTTTCGGAAATTTCTCCTGTGCAAAGTCGAATTGTACGAATTGTACCGGTTTTGAAGGCACGAATGAGCATTTTGTACCATTCGGAATGCGGCGCGTCGTTGTGGCCGCATTGCTGGGCTTGTTCCTGTTTCCCGCCACAGTGCCTGCGGCAACCTGCGGCAATACCAGCGCCGGGTTTGAAAACTGGAAGAAGGATTTTGCCGGAGAAGCGAAACGTGCGGGTGTGCGCAAGAAAGGGCTGAGCGCCCTGGCCCAGACCCGGTACGCCAACAGCACCATCGCAGCAGATCGGAACCAGAAGAGTTTCAAATATTCTCTCGACAAATTCATGCAGGTGCGCGGCGCGGATGTGATCGTGGCGCAAGGGCGCAAGAGAAAGGCGGCGAACCCGGAGTTCTATGCGGTGCTGGAACGGCAATACGGTGTGCCTGCGGGCATATTAATTGCCATTCACGGCATGGAAACCGGATTTGGCCGCTTCATGGGCGACAGTCCTGTTGTTTCCGCTATCACAACACTGGCCTATGATTGCCGACGCTCCGACTTTTTCGTTCCGCATGTCATCGGTGCGCTGAAACTGGTGGATCAGGGTTCGATTTCAGTGGCGACAAAAGGCGCAAAACATGGCGAGCTTGGACACACGCAATTCCTGCCCGGCAACGCGCTGGCCTATGGCGTCGACGCAACCGGGGACGGACAGGTCGATTTCTACAACATGACCGATGCGCTGGCCTCGACCGCGAATTTCCTGCGCCAGAAGGGATGGAAACCTGGTCGCGGATACCAGCCGGGAGAGCCGAATTTCACGGTGATCGAGCAATGGAACAGCGCCACCGTCTACCAGAAGGCGATTGCCATAATGGCCGCGCGAATCGATGGATGACAAAATCGCGAGCGTTGCCCACGCCATATATTCGCCACATTGAATCTATGATTGGGGCCCAAACCCCTAGGTCTTGTGGTTTCCAATCCGTGATCAATCCATAAATTCCGTTTCGAAAGTTCACTTTCGGTCTAACTTTCCCCCACATCGTGCAGTAGTCTTGATTCTGACAGTACACGTATAGGGGGATTCCACCTGTGACGCAGAACGGCAAATACCACGGCGGCCTGGTTTTCGAAGGCAGCGTCGAGGGCGCGCTGGATCAGTTCAGCCGCATCGTTACCTCCACGTTGGAAGACTATGGCCATCATGTCGAGCGCCGTTCGGTGATGGGGGTCTATGATGCGCGTATCGTTTCGGGTCAGTATCTGATCCGCTTGCATCTGGAAGCCGATATCCCGGTTCAGGAACCCCGGCACCGGCGTATTGACCGGATTGCGGGGTTGAAGACCGCTCTGGCACGTGTGGCCCCCGCGCCCCGAAACAGGTTGGTCATCTCGATGTCGCCGGTTTCTGACCTGTTGGACGACCGCGAAATTTCAGAGATGATGCTGGTTGTGATCCTGTACCGTCTGGTCGAGGTTCAGCAATCGACATTGATCGAGTGGCTGTCACCGAATGCAAGTCTGACGGTCGAACAGTTCATGACGGCATTCTCAAGCCTTGCACCGCAGCACAAGCGAAGCCGCAAGCAATTGTTCAGCGCGGTCTGTGGCCCGTTCCCGACTGGCCTGGCCGACAACGACAATGCCGAAATTGTCTCGATAAGGGGCGGCTGGACCGGCTCGCATCAAGAGACCGGTAACAAGCAAAAAGACAAATCCAAGCTATTCGACGACCAAGTACTGGCCCTGACCTTTCGAGCAGACCCGGATCACCTGGCAAAGGACGACAAATGCCCGCAAGAGGCCCTTTCCAACGATCTGCAAAGGTTGACCAGTTGGTGCATGACCGGAGTTGTTGCGTTTTTGGCAACTCCGGTCGCGGTTTCCCTGGCCGCGGTCAATCTGATCCGGGGCGAGGATTTTCGTCTGAACACGCAGGTTCTGTCCTATACCGCCGCGATCGTGTTGCTGGAAAGCAGTGGCGCATATATGGAGCTGGCCTCGGCTCTGGGACTGTAGTCGTCAGTCCCGGTGCGGCAGCGACCGCGCCGCCAGGACATATGTATGGATCGAAAACACCACGGCCCGGCTTTGTGGCAGTCGCAGCAGGCACTGCCTCTCGCTCCGCAGGTACGGGGCCTGTGAGCGGTTGCGCGCGGGCCGCGGAGCGTGGGCGCGGCGCGGCTGATAGAGTTCGGCATCGTCATACCAAAGGGCATTGAACCGCCAGAGCGGCCTGTCGGGCTGGATGCCGTCGAACAGGCGCTGCACCCGCTTGGCGATGCTGGCGTCATAAGATGCCACGGGATCGTGGATCGCGATCAGCGGGCGCATGAACTTTTCCGAAAGCGTCCAGCTGGCCGGAAAGCACAGGATTGCGCCGGTCAGGATATGCTCTCCCCCCTGCTTGTGCAGGATGCAGAAATCTTCCTGCACCAGCCTGCACAGGGTGCCCAGCGGGTCAGTGCGATCAATGGGAATGCGGGCGCCATCCGGGCGTTGGGCGGTATCGCCCGTGTCGGGATAGACCTGGGCCAGCACCAGATCGAGCAATTCCCGCGCGGCCGGAACGGCGCTGTCATCAAGCGCCAGAACCTCGTCCCGGCGGTTTGCCAACAGCGTCTCGCGCCGGGCCATCTGGGCGGCAAAGGCATCGTCCTGATGCAGCCAGTCCGCGATTTGCAGCGGCCGGATGCCCGGCAAGGGCGGCTGGGCCATCGGGTCGTAGGGAATCGTTTTCTGCAAGATATCTGCCATGTCCTGGGCCTAGCACCGCATTTGTCGCCTGTCGGTCGAAAAACGACGAAATATCCGTCGCAAACCTTGGCGACCCTGCGTCAGATGCTGGACAGGCTGGGTCAGAACCCAGGGAGGCAAGCCTTGAACACGCATTACCGAGACACCCGCAAGATCGATCCGTCACGGGGCACAACGCTGGCGGACGGCACGCCCAACGACAATGACCGGATCGAAATCGGGCCGACGCAACTGGCCTTTCGCGAGTGGGAAGCAGCGGGGCTGGTGCTGCCGAACCTGGAACGGATGCGGGAGTATCGCTGGAAACGGCTGACGAAAGCCATCGTTGATCGCGGGTATGGCGGCCTTTTGATGTTCGACCCTCTCAACATCCGGTACGCGACGGATTCGACCAACATGCAGTTGTGGAACACGCACAACCCGTTCCGGGCGGTGCTGCTGTGTGCTGACGGGTATATGGTGATCTGGGACTACAAGAACTCGCCTTTTCTGTCCAAGTTCAACCCGCTGGTGCGCGAGCAGCGCTCGGGCGCGGATCTGTTCTATTTCGACCGGGGCGACAAGGTGGATGTGGCGGCGGATGTGTTCTCGAACGAGGTGCGCGTGCTGATCGAGGAGCATTCCGGCGGCAACAAGCGGCTGGCGGTGGACAAGATCATGCTGCACGGGCTGCGCGCGCTGGAGGCGCAGGGGTTCGAGATCGTCGAGGGCGAGGAGGTCACCGAAAAGACCCGCGCCGT